>JBKJLT010000151.1:0-5746 GCA_046596765.1 Ferruginibacter sp.
CAAGTAAATCAAAACAGTATGAATGAAAGGTTTTTATTTCAATGGAATTGGCAGCGTTACCAATCAACTCTAATAATCTTTTTTTAAATTCTGTAGCTGCGGCCCTGGAAAAAGTAAGCATCAATAGTTGTTCATGCTTCACATCCTCAGCCAGCAGTAAGGAGGCTAATTTGTGAACCAGTACTCGTGTTTTACCACTCCCTGGGCCAGCAGTAACTACTATATACTGATTTTGAGAGTCTGTAATGATCTTTAATTGGGAAGGCGACAAAGCGCCAAACAGCTTTTTAAACTTTTCCGGCGTTAGGGTTCGCTTTATTTCATCTTGGCGACTACCTGGGAAATATTTGGAGAGAAAAGATGAATAGTTCAAGCCGAAATAATCTTCTACAAATTGCAACGCTTCACTATAGTTCCCAATCATTTTTTTTGCATATTCACCAACAATATGGATTTGTTGTACTTTTTGTTGATAAAACTGGCTCAATTTCTCATAATCACTTTCCTTATATTGAATCCTATTATTTTTTTCCAGTCTGTCGATAGATAGTTTATTGTGAACAACCAAAAAGCCTCCTTCAATTTTAATAGCTTCAATTCTAGAGAGATAAAACAAAGTATCTTCAATATCATCAATAGATACTTTCATAACAAACATTCCCTGGTCTTTTTCCGCCATTTCCTTTAGGTCCTGTACCGAAAATTCAACCAGTACATCTTCTGATCCATTTTCATCAGGTTTAAATTCATTCGATTTCCTGTAGAGATATTCGGCAATAATTTTTGCCAGAAAATGTCTTTTCCTAAGTTTATCTTCAAACTCGTTTTTTGAAATGGTTAAGCCCATCTGGATATGATGTCTGGAGTATTCCAGATTATGTCGCTTAATCCAGTTTTTAATAGCCCAGAAATTAATGATTGTTTTTAATTTATTAGGAGTACAATCGTTTATTCCGGATTCAACAAATTGTTCGTTAATTTCTTTTAAATGATAGGTAGCCTCTTCTTCCTTCATCAGTGACAGCAGGAACTCTTCCTTTTTTCTATAACTTTCTACAACGTTTTGTGTTCGGTTGCTACTCTCCCCTTTTTTAATAAATGCTGTGAGATCACGGGTTTGTGCCAGTATTTTTTCTTCTCTCAACAGTTCAATAATACGGATTACTTCTTCCTTTACAATGCCCAACTGATCTGACATATAATCCACCCGTGATTCTGCCTGTTCTTCAGTAGACAGTCTTTTGCTTTTACTGGAAAATAGTTTTTTAATAATCCTGATGGCTTTTATTTTTTGGTTGTCATCAAACTTTTCCGATTCATTAATTTTGTTGATTGCTTCCTGTGCAGTTTTACTCAAAATACTATTGGCAAAAATCCGGGGCATGTTTTGACCTCTTTTTAAATAGCCAGCATCTTCGAGTGCCGCAATTGCGGTAGTAACTCTTGTTTCAATTTCGTTAATGCCATCATCCCAACCTGCTTTTCTAGCAATCTCTAAAGCTGAGTTAGATGCCTTATCCCTTGTTTTGGTAAGATCTTTAATGGCTTTCCAAACCTGGTTAATTTCCTTACTGCTTATTTTGGTTTGATTAAGCAGTATAAAATGTTTATCTAAATCTTCCTCGTTAAAAAGCACATAACAGTCTGCTTCAATTTTTTCATCCCTGCCTGCTCTGCCTGCTTCCTGTATATAATTTTCAAGAGAATCTGAAATATCGTAATGAATAACAGCACCTACATCGCTTTTGTCTACACCCATTCCAAATGCCGAGGTTGCAACCATAATATTTACTTCGCCGGCCATGAATGCGTTTTGGTTAGCAGACTTCTCATCTTTATCCATTTTCCCATGATAGGGTTTTGCATTAAAACCATCTTCGCTTAGTCTTTGGGCCAGCTTATACGCTCTCCTGGTTCTGGAAACATAAACAATAGCAGGACACTCTTTTGATTCAATAATACTACGCAGTTGATTGTATTTATCTTCTTCATTATCTTTTTGAAAAACACGGTAGCGCAAATTGGTTCTGGATGCATTTGCCCTGAAAACCTCTAAATCAAGATTTAGCTTATCCTTAAAGTAAATCCGAATGTCTTCAATAACCTTTTGTTTTGCAGTAGCCGTAAAGCAAGAAACGGGAATGGGATCTTCCAGGTTTTTCTTTTGCTGTAGGTTTTTAATAAAATCTCCAATGTATAAATAATCTACTCTGAAATCCTGTCCCCATGAAGAGAAACAGTGGGCTTCGTCGATAACAAAGCGGGCTATTTTTCTTTTAAGTAATAATCGTTCAATCGTGACGGAACGGAGAGATTCCGGAGAAATATACAAGATGCTTGCATATCCATTCTCAATTCTTTCTATAACCTTACTTCTTTCAATCGGGTCTAATAATCCATTAATCGTTACAGCGTCTGTTATTCCTTTTTTCTCCAGGTTATCTACCTGGTCTTTCATTAAGGATTGTAAAGGAGATATAACAACCGTAAGGGCTTTTGCATTCTCTCCGCTCATGAGTGCAGGTACCTGGAAAGTAATAGACTTACCGCCTCCAGTTGGGAAAATGGCGAGTATTGACTTGTTTTGAATAGCAGCGTTTACAGCATTTTCCTGTAAGGGTTCATCGCCGTATGAACGGAATGCCTCAAATCCAAAATGTCTTTTCAGAGCCGAGATGGAGTTTAAAGCCTCGTTACAATAACTGCATCCCGTTACGCAGGGATTATTTCGTATCAAAAACAAAATTCTTTCCACTTCCGGGTAATTTCTTAACACCCAGGGTGGTGTAATAGAATACCTGTCCTCGCAGTTTAGTAACGCCAGTGTATATGCAAGTGCAACTGGATTTTCCTGAATAAAATGACCTAAATCACAATGCTTGCATATCTTTTTCTGGAACTGTTGGCTGATTCTCCTCTCTAATAATTCTGCGTTTAGGAAATTTGTGTATGCTACATATTTAAAAAAGTAGGAAAAGCCAATTTGTTGGTTTAAAAGGCTGGCAAGGATAAGTTTTAAGTCATCAGAAAGATCATGAAATGCATTTACTTCATCATAAAACAGGTTTCGGGCTTTTTGCGAATCATTTAATGGGTTATTGAGTTCTTCTGTTTGAAGTTTATCATCTTTGAGCAGGTTGTGATATGGATTTTTAGGAAAAAGAAGGGGTGAAAGTAAAAGGGTATCAATTACTTTATCCAGGCCAAAAGAGGGTTCGCCAAAATGCTGTTGTAGATACACTAAATCATGAGCCAATACATTGTGTCCGCATAAATACTCAGCTTTGGCTATAAAATTCTGAAATTCAGTAGGGTTATTTTTATGAAAAGTTGCCTCATCTGATCTTACAGCCCCGATGTCCAGAATTTTCTTGCTTTTCGGGTTTATTTCAAGGTCAAAGAATGCAATCAAGCTCACAATTGATTTGGGTTAATAAAATTACCCTTAAAAATAGTCTATACATGTTCTTTTTCAAAGGATCACACCTACGAATCACAATTCGTTTCATATATAGAGGTTAAAATACGCATTCATTCTTGCTACTTGGCAGTTTATCAATAAGAATGACCTTTGCTCACACCTCAAACGCCTCCCCCAAATAATACAAATCCAGCCATTGTCCGAATATGTCCATATCTGTCTTAAAAGAAGAGACCAACCCTTGCCATTCCACAAAAACCCTGACAGAAATGTTGGGATTTTTTGTTTGTAAGAATGTTAAATATAGGCTATGAGCCGGTTGACGAAATTATCGGCTCATGAAAATTCAAATTGTAAGCCAAACAGGTATTTCTTATGGCATAGGTTGTAAGTACAACCTCTCACTTAACAATACTTTACAACTATTCCCTATTACTTTCTGCGTAACTAATCATCTAATCAGTAAGCACTAAATAGTTACGACGATGGGAAATTCTACAAATAATCTTGAAATACTTTTACAAACAAACAGCCGTTATTTTAAAAGAGATTGGGTTGAGCTGAATAACAATACCAACGATAAAAAACTATCACAAAAAGAACAGCTAATTCAGCTTTGCTGGAACGGTATGCTTAAAGAAATGATACCGGAAATTTTACAAACCGAAGCTGGTAAAAAACCTCTTACTCTTTGGGAGATCAATGAATCGGGCAATATGCTAGACCTTAGGTATGGTAGTATTGATGAGGAAATGAATGACGAATGGTCTATTAACCCTTACGTGTTTTTAACCTTTGCCGTTGCCAATTAAAAATCATAGCCTTTTAAGTGGCCCCAGCAAGTATTCCAGTCCGTTAATCTTTATCTCGTATAAGGTTTGCAATAACATGCCAAGCTTTCCTTTTGGAAAACCTTTGCGCTGAAACCATTCCAGGTAAGATACCGGCAAGTCGCACAAAACCCTGTCTTTATATTTACCAAAAGGCATTTTCATTTTTACTAACTGCAGCAACAGTTCGGGATTGGGTTGATTGGGTTCTTCTGACATAAAATCAAACGCTTTTAAACAATAAAAGTACTACAGTTGGTTATACACACAATATCGCTATTAATCCACCATTCAATAATAACAGCCATTTATCTTTTTTATTAATCAATGCTTTTATACATTTACTTAATAAAATAAAGCCGGGAAAAAATAAATAAATCATTTTAAACTTTTCCAGGTTATACCCATCCAACAGCACATGATAACAACTTCAATTACTAACCCATCTGCCCAAATTATCAGCAACCATATTTTTGCAAATGTGTTGTTGAATAGCCAAACAAATCAAAAGTGTTTAATTACCACAAAAAAGTTTGTGCCCGGCGAGGTAATCTGTTCTTTCAGAGCAAATGTTACACAGTCTTACGCAACTTATTTAACCGTGCAAACTGGTGCCGACAGGCATATTACGCTGATGCCGGAGTTTTTGCAATACATAAATCACAGTTGTTCGCCCACAGTATTTTTTAATACCACAAGTATGGAACTGTTTTGCCTGCAACCTATGCAGCCCGGCGATGAGTTTACTTTTTTCTATCCATCTACCGAATGGGAAATGGCCCAGCCTTTTGTTTGTAACTGCGGCAGTGCAGCATGTTTACAGTTAATAAACGGCGCTTCACATCTTTCTGTTGAAACGCTTTCAAAATATAAACTAACCGATTTCATCAGGCAGCAGGTAAGGCAAAAATTATCCCTGTAGCCGCCTATTAATTCTATGGCTGCATTAAAACCATTATTGTCTTCTTTTACAAATCATCAAATTAAAGTTTGGGTATTGGCACCGCTTTTAGAAACCGACGATGCCAATATTGATTATTACTACGATTTTAGCCAAAGCATAGCCGAGTACGAAAAAACTTTTGCCGAACTGGGCATTGAGTGGGAATGGCAACCGGTTACCATTAAAGATTATGCAGGCATTATTGAATTGATTGCAAAGGAAAAAGACTTCGCCAATAAAACACCGGTTGTTTTTAATTTGTGCGATGGGGATGAGATTAATGGAACACCCGGTATTTCGGTTGTTAAATTATTAGAAGAGAAAGGGTTGATCTATACAGGAGCTGACGAATACTTCTATCGTATCACCACATCTAAAATACCCATGAAAAAGGCTTTTGATAAGGCTCATGTTCCTTCGGCTAAATGGAAAGCCATTGACGATAAAGGTGATATTGAAAATATTTTTGAGTTACTGGGCACACCTGTTATTGTTAAACCATCCATCTCCGGCGGAAGCATGGGCGTAGGTGTAAAGAATGTAGTACACAAT
>JBKJLT010000154.1:0-2788 GCA_046596765.1 Ferruginibacter sp.
TTTTCGTTTTATAAAACCGATTAACCAATTCTATTTTTAACATACTAATATTTATTTTATGAGCACTTTACGTTTTGAAACATTGCAATTACACGCCGGGCAACAGATTGACCCTACCACCAATGCACGGGCAGTGCCTATTTATCAAACAACCTCATTCGGGTTTAAAAGCAGCGAACATGCAGCTAACCTGTTTGGGCTAAAAGAGTTTGGTAATATTTACAGCCGCATTATGAACCCTACAAATGATGTATTTGAACAACGCATTGCAGCACTGGAAGGCGGCGTTGCAGCACTGGCAGTGTCATCGGGGCAGGCAGCACAGTTTCTGGCATTAAATAATATTTTACAGGTGGGCGATAATTTTGTAAGTACTTCTTTTTTATACGGCGGTACACACAACCAGTTTAAAGTTGCTTTTAAGCGGCTGGGCGTTGATGTACGTTTTGCCAATGGCGATGATGTGGAAAGTTTTGTTCCGCTGATTGACAAGAACACAAAAGCCATCTACTTAGAAACAATTGGTAACCCACGTTTAAATATTCCCGACTTTAAAAAATTTGCCGATCTGGCAAAGGAATACGACCTGCCTTTAATTGTTGATAATACATTTGGTGCCGGTGGTTATCTTTTCCGTCCGTTGGAACACGGTGCAAATATTGTTGTAGAATCGGCAACCAAATGGATTGGCGGCCATGGCACAACCATTGGTGGTGTTATTATTGATGGTGGAAATTACAATTGGGGCAATGGTAAATTCCCGCAGTTTACTGAGCCAAGTGAAGGATATCACGGTTTAAAATTCTGGGATGTATTTGGCGAAGGCAATCCATTGGGCTTACCCAATATCGCTTTTATCATCAGAACAAGAGTAGAAGGCTTGAGAGATTTTGGGTCAAGCCAGGCTCCATTTAATTCATTTTTATTGTTGCAGGGATTGGAAACTTTATCGCTACGTGTACAACGCCATGTTGTTAATGCACTGGCTTTGGCAGAATGGCTTGAAGCACATCCACAGGTTGATTTTGTAATTTACCCAGGCTTAAAAAGCAGTCCATACAATGCATTAGCCAAAGAATATCTTACCAACGGATTTGGTGGTGTATTAAATTTTGGTGTGAAAGGGCCAAAAGAAAATGCCAGTAAATTTATCGATAGCCTTGAACTGGCCAGTCACCTGGCCAATGTAGGCGACGCTAAAACATTAGCCATTCATCCTGCATCTACCACACATGAGCAATTGAGCGAAGAAGAGCAGGATGCTGCCGGTGTTGCACCAAACCAGGTGAGAATCAGCGTAGGTATTGAGCACATTGAAGATATAAAAGCAGATTTTGAACAGGCTTTTGCAAAAGTTTTTGCACCAGAACTTGTAGCATAATTGAATGCCTGAAATTTTTAGTTATAACGAATCATTCCAACTGGAGTCGGGCAAAACCTTGCCCGGCTTCCATTTGGCTTACACAACGCTTGGCGACCTGAACGATGCGAAAGATAATGTAGTGTGGGTTTTTCATGCACTCACTGCAAATAGCGACGCATCGGAGTGGTGGTCGGGTTTAATTGGTGAGGAGCAATTATTTAATCCTGCAGCGCATTTTATTATTTGTGTAAACATGCCTGGAAGTTGTTATGGCAGTATTAGTCCGTTAGACAAAGATGAGTTCTACCACAAATTTCCTTTGTTTACCATTAAGGATATGATTGCCGCTTACCAAAAGCTGAAAGTTTTTTTAGGCATTGATAAAATACATATCGGCATCGGCGGTTCTATGGGCGGGCAACAATTGCTGGAATGGGCAGTTACAGAGCCGGACCTGTTCAACCACATTATTCCCATTGCAACCAATGCGCAGCATTCCCCATGGGCCATTGCTTTTAATGCTGCGCAACGAATAAGTATTGAAACAGATAAAACCTGGAAAGAAAAAAATGAGCATGCCGGTATCAATGGAATGAAGGCTGCAAGAAGCATCGCCTTATTATCTTATCGCAATTATGAAACTTACCAGGCAGCGCAATCTGAAAATGATAATACAGCTATGCAGGATTTTAAAAGTGAATCGTACCAACGCTACCAGGGCGAAAAACTGGCGAAACGTTTTAATGCCTTCAGCTATTATTTTTTGAGCAAGAGTATGGATTCGCACAATATTGGCAGGAGCAGAACGTCCATTGCTCAAGCTTTACAAACAATCACCGCCAAAACATTAGTGATAGGTATCAGCTCTGATTTGCTGTTCCCTATTGCGGAACAGGAATTTATTTCGACACATATTCCGGGTGCAGAATTGAATGTAATTCATTCAACCTACGGTCACGATGGATTCCTTTTGGAATTTGCACAAATGGAAAATATTATAATCAACTTTCTTAAAAAGAGCGGCGTTAAAAAAGATGCCGCATTACTAAATAATTAATCATGCCAACCAGTAAACAGTTAAATATCGGGCTTTTTGGATTTGGTGTAGTAGGAAAAGGACTTTACGATGTATTGCAGAGCACACCAACATTGCAGGCATCCATAAAACAAATAGTTATAAAGAACCCGGATAAAAAAAGAAGCATTGCTGCCGAAAATTTTTCTACTGATGCAGATGTTATTCTCAATAATGAAAATATAAATGTAGTTGTAGAACTGATTGACGATGCGGATGCAGCTTTTGAAATTGTAAAAACAGCTTTACAAAATGGCAAGGCTGTAGTAAGTGCCAATAAAAAAATGATTGCCGAGCATTTTGAAGAGTTACTGCAACTGCAGCAGGAGAATAAAACGGCTCTTTTATAC
>JBKJLT010000161.1:0-2788 GCA_046596765.1 Ferruginibacter sp.
ATTGGTGCTTAACCCAACCATGGGCATTATAACTTTACCATTCATTAATACGCTTACTGTATCGCCATCCACTTCGCCATTATCGTATAAAGTAATCACCAAACTATCTGATGAATAATTTACTGATTGTATGGTTTCAATAGTTCGACCGTTAATATCTGCTGCTGGCTGTTTGGGTTTTGTTTCCTGCGGTTTCTGCGCTTCATTCTTTACCACTATTTCCCTGGGTTCTTTAACTTCTTTTGCAGGTTTAGCCTTTACGGGTTTTTCTTTAGCAGGCTTTTCCTTTGCTACCGGCTTCGCTTTTGCTACCGGCTGTTCTTTTACTACTTCCGTTTTTACAACCACGGCAACTGCCGCAGGAGTTTCCACCGGAAGAAATGTGAGATCATTATTAAGCCCCAATACTTTCAATTGTTTTACCAGCGGCGATTCTTTAAAATCAGTTTTCTTTTCAACATGTATATAACCCGTTGCAGGTGCATAATGCTTGGTGCGGTTGGTTTCAAACATGCCGCTTAACATCAGCACATCATTTTTATTTTCAAAATTCAAAACATTTATTACATATACTCCTTTGGGTGGCTTAATGGGATAGTTATTATCGAGCAGCTTCAAATCCTGCGTAACAACTTTATCCCCATCAATAGTAATTTTAAGCTTTTTAACTCCGTAATATTCTATACCATCAAGTATAAAAAACGTTTGTGAGTAGCCAATCAGCTTTCCGTTCTTTTCGCTGATGGCAATTTCGTACCGGTAATTCAGTTCTGTGGTATCATTAAACATCAGCCCGGTCCACAGGCCTGTCATATCCTGCGGGGATTGAGCAAATAAATTTGCCGAAACGAAAAAAGTACAGCAGGCTATTATTAAGCACTTACAATATTGCATGATAAAATTTTATGGATATTCGTTTTTGTATCAACGCCGGTACAGGGTATTTTATTTAACAAGGCCGAAATATTTTCCCGGTTATACAGGCCTTTGTAATACCATTTATCGTAATAGCTGAGTAAAATGCGGAAACATTCCTTATAATTATTCTCTTCTAAAAAATTGATTGCATTTTTTGTTTCCAAACCACCCAGCCGTTTTTGAATACGCATTGTCGCATCTGCTAAAATGCTCTTTTTTAATTTTCCATACTCTTCTGTAATATAATTCAATCTTTCTTCAAAAGGTATATCCATAAAAAAAACGGGTGATTTACGCATGGTACGCCAGAGTGGCATGGGTATCTGCAGGTTGCCAATGCGTTGGCTTTCGTCCTCTAAAAAGATGACAGAAGACTGTTGATTGTTGTTAGCCGATGCGCTTTCTTCATCTGTCATCTTTTTACTAACATCAAACAACTTCTCTGCCAGCATATTTTCAAACATCTCCTGCCCGGGTTGCGGCATATTTTCTATAGCACCAAATGCCGAGCCTTTGTGGTTTGCCAATGCTTCCAGATCAATGATTGTTTTTTGCTGCTTTTTCAATTCATGCAGCACCAATGTTTTTCCACTGCCCGTGTAACCACCAATAATATTAAAGTTGTATTCTTTTTCAAATTGAGAAAGTACCTCTTTGCGGTATGCTTTGTAACCACCAACCAATTGATAAACTTTAAATCCATACATATCAAGCAACCAGGCAACGGCTGCACTACGCATGCCTCCACGCCAGCAGTGAATCAGTATGCAGTTCCCAGTTCGCAGTTCGCCTTGTGCAGTCTCCGTATTGCCCATTGCCCACTGCCAACTGCCAACTATTCTTTCTACTTCCTCCACCATCTTCCGCATCTTAACACCAAAATAATCAAGGCCTATTTTTATTGCTGCTTCACGGCTTTGTTGTTTGTATGCTGTGCCTACCTGTTTTCTTTCTTCATCGGTAAATAAGGGAAAGCTGTGTGCTGCTGGTATATGTCCGTGGGCATACTCACCGGGGCTACGCACATCCAGTACGGGATATTGCTTTGCACGCTTTAAAAATTCTTCTATGGTGATTTTTTGTATGGGCATTAATTTTCTTCCACTTTTTTAATCTTGTCTTCGTATAACAGGTCAAGCAAATTTCCATTGCGGCTTTTTAAAACGCCTTTCAAATCTGTTAATTTTTTATCAATAATAACCTTCAACCCACAATGTTCTTCATCGTCTTCCGAATTCCACAATTCATACACTTCATAAACAGTTTCTTTATTTCTAAAACTTAAATACCCAAAGTGCATGGCTGCATTTTCTTTACCGCCACCACGGCTATATCCGCTAAATAAAAAACGTTTCCACGATGAAGTATCCAATAAAGCCGGAACTTGTAATTCAATTTTATTTTTATTTCCAAAACGATATACCAAATACTTACCGTTTTTTTCTTTGCTAACCGAAACCCATTTATTGTTTTCTAATTGAAAAGCAAATACTGTATTTTCATTGGGCTTACTTAACAGGCTGTCATACTGGGCATTAATGTTCTTGCTGAAAATAAAAACGACAAATATGGTTACAATTTTTTTCATTAACCGTTTCCCGAAGTTACATTAAGAAAAAAAGCCGCCGAAAATTTCAGCGGCTCATTATCAATTATGAATTTTAAATCTATTCATTAGTCTTATCCATTCATGCTTGTCAAAAATTCTGCATTGTCTTTCGTACCCTTCATATTTTTCAACAACGTATTGATTGCTTCTTCAGGATTCATATCGGCCATGTGCTTACGCAATACCCACATGCGCTGGAAGGTATCTTTATCCAGCAACAGATCATCACGCCTGGTTGATGAAGCAACAATATCAATTGCA
>JBKJLT010000330.1:0-5086 GCA_046596765.1 Ferruginibacter sp.
GTTTCTGCATCAACACCCAGCGATTGTTTTAGCGCCGTATATGAAGCTGTAAGGATTTCGGTGCAACACATGACACCGGTTATGTTTTTAAGCGATGGTTATATTGCCAATGGTGCCGAGCCCTGGAAATTTCCACAAGCTGCCGATTTGTCTGAAATTAAAACGCAGTTTGCTTCGCAGAATTTTGCAGATGTTATGGATAAGGACGGCAAATTTCAACCTTATAAAAGAGATGATAAATTGGTTAGACCCTGGGCAATACCCGGCACGCCCGGATTAGAGCATCGTGTTGGAGGACTGGAAAAAGCGGATATTACAGGAAACATCAGCTATGAACCGGAAAACCATCAGCACATGGTTAAAATAAGGCAGGCCAAAGTTGATATGATTGCCAATTATATTCCTGATCAGCGGTTGGATAGCGGGGAAGAAAAAGGAAAAGTACTGGTTTTGGGATGGGGAAGTACCTATGGGGCAATAAAAAGTGCCTGCACAGATTTGCAGAAAGAGGGCCATCCGGTATCACATGCACACCTGCGCTACATCCGGCCTTTTCCTAAAAACCTGGGCGACATACTAAAGAACTTTGATACCGTTTTAGTTCCGGAAATTAATAACGGACAGTTGGTAAAAATTATCAGGGATGTATATTTTGTTGATGCAAAACCTTACAATAAAATAATGGGTATTCCTATTACTAAAGGGGAGCTGATCAATGAAATTAAAAACCTGCTATAATAAACCTGCTTTGGTAACCTAATAAAAAAAGCCCTTTCAATTTAGTTTGAAAGGGCTTTATTATTTCTTAGTAATTATATTCTATCTGCCAATTTTTTGTCTTCCAAAGGTGTAACCAATTTTTACATTAAAAGTAAAAAAAGCATCCTTGTTTTTTGGATTACCTCTTTCATGAGTTGTACTGGGATATGAGGGATCCAGTTCGTATTCACGGTTATTCAATAATAGCGCATTGGTTAATTTAGCACCGGTAAAATAGTTGGCATATAAAGTAGGGTCAATATAGTATAGCGAACTTACATCATCCAGGTAATCTGTATTTATTTTTCTGTAAACAAATTCGGCTCTCAGGCTTAAGGTAGAACCCAAATCGTATTTTACACCTAATCCCAGGGGGATATTTAGCTGGTTTAATTTATATGGTTTTCTGTCGGGGTATTCTGCAAATCCCTGTCCTTCGGTGCTCAGCGGCTGCAGGTCAACCCATTTACCGGCAAGTTTTGCCTGTGGTTTAAAAGAGAAAAATCCTACACCGGCAAGCAGGTAAGGAGAAAACAACGGTGGTTCCTTTTCGTCATCCCCGCTATAACTGTTCAAAATGTATAAGGGATGAATTTCCAGGCCAAGCATAAAATCCGTAATCTTTGATTTGAAGCTTAGATTCCTTTCGTAGCGGCCGGAAGTAGAAGGGGCAACTTTTTGCAGTACTTTATCCTCAGCCGATACTGAGCCAAAAGTAGCTTCAAGCCTTAAGGCAAACATATAATTATACATGGCTGTAAGAGAAAGACTGCCGGCAAGTGCAGTTTTACCCAGGTTTAGATCTTTTATAAATTTTTTGCCAATTCCCTTATTACCGCCCAGGTCAGTCAGGCAATTCATAGCACCTATTGATCCACCAAGTTCAAAAGTTACAGGACTGTCGTAGTATTTGTTATCGTAAAAATAATATTGAGCCGAAGCTTTTTCTACAGATAAGGCAAGCATTAAAATAACGCCCAGGATTACAGTGATTTTTTTCATTTATTTAGTCCTTTTTTAAAAAGTATTGGCTGGGTTTTAAAAGGATCAGATATATCATGCAAATAAAACGATAATTCTCCAATTATAATTCAAGTTTAACCTTTTTTCTTTACAAATTTACAGATACTGTTTAAACCACATTCGCTGCACCGTGGTTTTCTGGCCGTGCATATATACCTTCCGTGTAATATCAGCCAATGGTGAGCAATATGTACATATTGTGCCGGTATATTTTTTATCAATTGGTTTTCTGTTGCCAGAGGTGTTTTGGCATTTATTGTTAAACCAAGCCTGGCACTAACCCGGAAAACATGCGTATCTACAGCCATATTAGGCTGGTTGTCTATTACAGATGTAATTACATTGGCAGTTTTGCGCCCCACGCCCGGTAACAAAACCAGTTCATCAACCGTCATCGGTACCTGCCCGTTAAATTTCTCCAGCAGCATTTTAGACATGCCAATCAAATGTTTGGTTTTGTTGTTTGGATAAGAAATGCTTTTGATTAAAGGGAAAAGATCATCAAAATCAGCTTTGCTCATAGCCGGAGCATCGGGGTATTTTTCAAAAATATAAGGGGTGGTTACGTTTACTCTTTTATCGGTGCACTGGGCCGATAGTATTACAGCCACCAGTAACTGAAACGGATCATCGTATAACAATTCGGTTTCGGCATCGGGTGCATTTTTTAAAAAGTAGTCAATAAAAAACCGGTAACGTTCCTTCAGCGTCATAAAAAAAAATCTCCCCGCTTATTGGTGGGGAGAATAAAAGTACGTTAAAATTACGGGTGAATTAAGCTTGTGGTGTAAGTTCCGCCACGGCTTTTTCAGCATAACTTAAAATATTATCAATTGTTTGCTGGCTTGGTGACATTTTCAGCGTTTCCAGCCTGCTTTGGGCCGATGTTATCACTTCAAATTTTTCACGCAAACTCCAGTCTGTTTCCAAAGCAGCCTTAATTTGGGCTGTTTGTTCCGGGGAAGTTTCATTATACAGATACTGTAACAGATCTTCCGGTGTAAAATTGTACATGTTAAGGTTAAGTTGCTTGTGTTAAGAAATTAAATATCAATTATCCATTTACATAAACGGCTGTTAAACAGGAATATTGTTTTTAAGTTAAATTATTTGTTTTCAGGGGCATACTTAACTATAAAAAGATCCTCATTATCTTTTTTCATGAGGTATTTTTCACGTGCATATTTTTCGATGCTTTGTGCATTGTTTTTCAACAAATCAAGCTCCTGCCTGGCATCTGTTATTTGCTGTTTTAAATGTAACTCACTGTTTTGCAGCTCGTTCAATTTATCTCTGCGCTCAATATCAGACAAAACATCTTTTGGATCAAAGAAAACCATCCATATGGCAAAACACACACCTGCAATCAGGTATTTGCTTTTAAGCCAGGATGGGATATGTTGTAAAAACTTCAATTTATTTGTTTAGGAGTTTAGGGGTTTAGGAGTTAAAGGGTTGCTTTTACTAAACCACTAAACTTCTAAACTTTAAACCCATGCTTACTTACCAAATTTAATCTTTCCTTTTGGATATATGGCACTTTCGCCCAGCATTTCTTCAATGCGTATAAGCTGGTTGTATTTTGCCGTACGGTCAGTTCGGGAAGCCGAACCGGTCTTTATCTGGCCGCAATTTAATGCAACGGCCAGGTCTGCAATAGTGGTATCTTCGGTTTCGCCGCTACGGTGGCTCATGATTGTATTAAAACCATTTTGCTGCGCCATACTAACCGCATTAATGGTTTCGGTGATGGTGCCAATCTGGTTTACTTTAACCAATAAACCATTTGCAATGCCTTCATTAATACCTCTTTCCAGGCGATTAACATTGGTTACAAACAAATCATCACCCACCAACTGAATTTTTTTGCCTAAGGTATCTGTCATTAGTTTCCAGCCTTTCCAGTCATCTTCAGCCATGCCATCTTCAATAGAGATAATGGGATACTGTTTTACCCAGTTAGCCCAATAGTCAACCATTTTCTCGCTGCTTAATTTTTTGTCGTCGCTTTTATGAAAATGATATACTTTTTTTGCATTGTCGTACATTTCACTAACTGCCGGATCAAGCGCAATGGCAATTTGAGAACCTGCTTTATAACCTGCGGCAGTTATTGCTGTCATTACGGTTTCAATGGCTTCCTCGTTGCTTTGAATGTTTGGTGCAAATCCACCCTCATCACCCACATTGGTACTGTAACCCTTTTTCTTTAATACGGTTTTCAGTGCATGAAAAATATCAACACCCCAGCGCAATCCTTCGCTGAAAGATGATGCGCCAACAGGCATTACCATAAATTCCTGAAAATCTATTTTATTATCGGCGTGTGAACCACCGTTTAAAATATTCATCATTGGTATAGGAAGAATTTTTGAATTGGTACCCCCGATGTAACGATACAACGGAAGATTCGCTTCCAATGCAGCAGCTTTGGCAACCGCCATGCTTACTGCAAGTATAGCATTAGCACCAAGTTTCCCTTTATTCGGTGTTGCATCCAGTGCTATCATCATGGCATCAATACCGGTTTGATCGGCAACATCCCAGCCCAACAAATTATCAGCCAGAATGGTGTTTACATTTTTTACTGCTTTGAGTACACCTTTACCTCCGTATAATTTTTTATTACCGTCACGCAATTCAACAGCCTCATGTATACCTGTGCTGGCACCACTTGGCACGGCTGCACGGCCCAAATGTTCGTTCTCGGTTAAAATATCAACTTCTACTGTGGGGTTACCACGACTGTCAAGAATCTGGCGTGCATGAATGGAGGCGATGTAGCTCATAATATAGTTTGTGGTTTGTTATTTATAGTTTGCCCGCAGGGTCCTGTGGGTTGTTAGCAGTCAAAGTTCTGAAAATATCTTCTAAACTCCCAACCGATTCACTTTGCAGTGAAATAATATTCAGATTTTTTTTCAGCGTTATTTCTATAAGTGTTCTTTTTAAAGCATCTGCATCATCTGTTTTAAATAACCAGGTGTTGGCATTTAATTGTTTTATATTTTGAATGTCTCCAAAAATTTCTTCCTGTACCACTTCTTTTATTTCGAGTCTTAATTCGTTAAAATCTTTTTTTCCCAGCAGGTTATCCATTAAATCATCCGCCACAATTTTTCCTTTGTTGATGATGATAACGCGGTCGCAGATTGCCTGCACTTCCTGCAAAATATGCGATGAGAAAAGTACCGTTTTATTTTCGCCAAGTTTTTTTATCAGGTCTCTTATTTCCACAATCTGGTTGGGGTCCAATCCGCTTGTGGGTTCGTCTAAAATCAATACTTCAGCATCGTGTATTAAA
>JBKJLT010000419.1:0-6181 GCA_046596765.1 Ferruginibacter sp.
TGATGTACTTCCATATCTTCAGTTTCAGGTTTGTAGTTTGTGGTCCCGATAGTAACCGGGATTTCGCTTTGCTCAATTTGTGATTGTTCAACTTCGGAAGTTGTTTCAGCAGCAGGTACAATGGGTTCTTCAGTTGAGGGGTTGTTCAACTGTTGCTCATTGTTTGGCGGCTTTACTTCTTCTTCGTTGTGGATGGGTTTGTTTTCTTCCATAAATTTTTTTCAATAAAATTCTTTTTAGAAGTAGTTTATCACATTCTTTCATATGCCATTTTCACCCCATAGTTAATCACCCAAGCTTTAGTAATTTTTTTTTGCAAAGCATCCATTTCAAATTCTATCTGATTGTCGGTACCATTTGTTACAAAAAACCTGGTGGCTGATTCAGGTTTCAGTTCAACCTTTCGTCCGGTTGAACTAACCACGAAAAGTTTGTTACCGATGCGTTCAATACTTATTTCCCTGGAGGCCTTATATTTTCCAACAAACTGCTGCAGGGTTAAAGAGTCAAGGGTTATTTCTTTGTGATGATAGGGCATAACAACTGGCTTTCCATTTAAAATATAATGTAGTGCTGTGGCAATTGCCGGCGAGGGAGACGAATTGTTTGAGAGTACAATAAAGGTTTGGTCTTTATCAACATTTCTTGCCAGGTAGGTTGTATAGCCAGGCCATCCGCCCGAGTGCGAAATAACATAATCCAAATCAGTTTTTTCCATAAACACCCCAAAACCATAATGCGATTTCTTTGCAGTATCAACCATAGCATGCTCTTTCAGCATTTCTTTTTGTGTGGCTTCACTTAACAGGGTATTATTTTTTACTGACCTGTCCCACTTCAGTAAATCTGAGGTGGTAGAATTTACAACGCCATCACCCTGTATGCCGTCTAAATAAATTACAAATTTTAAATCGGCTACACTATCGGGTATCAGGTGTTTTTTCAAACTATCGTTATATACAAAACCATACCCATAATTGGCAATGGTATCTTTTAATGATCGTCGGGTATTGTAAATGCGGGTATGATTCATTTGTAATGGTTGAAAAATATTTTGTGCCATAAACTCACTAAAAGATTGCCCCGAAACTTTTTCAACAATGGATGCAAGCAGGGCATAAGCAGTATTGCTGTAGGTCCATTTGGTACCCGGTGCAAATAAAACAGGTAACTTTTCTTTGGCAAGAAAGGCAATCATGTCATTATTGAAAGCGATTTTATTGTGATCCCACTTTAAATTCATGGCTTCTTCGTAATCGGGCAGGCCCGATGTATGGGTAAGCATCTGGTAAATGCTGATGCCGCTGTAGGGCAGCTCAGGAAAATACTGCCGCAACGAATCGGTAAGGTTTAATTTGCCTTTATCTTTTAATAATAAAATAGCAGTTGCAGTAAATTGTTTGCTTACCGATGCCAGTTCAAATACCGATGAATCATTCAGCATTCGCTTTGTATCAAAATCGGCATAGCCATAAGATTTTTGGAAAACTATTTTTCCATTTTCGGCCACCAGCACATTGCCGTTAAACCGGTACTGGGTTGACTGGGCAGTAAGGTATTCATCTAACTGTGTATTTGGTTTATTGGTTTCTTTATTTGAGTTGCAGGCAAACAGCAGGAGTGTAGCGAAAGGCAGGAAGAGATATCTTTTCATATTTTTATTTATTTTTTTTGATTATACTTTATCTGAACGATACAATATTTTTGTTATTGAAGTCTCTTCATTTCAATTTTATCACCATTACCAATAAACCAGGCTTTACTCATCCTGCCTGCTTTATCAATTTCAAATTCAATAAAGCGGTCCGAGTTATCTGCATAAAAGAAACGGGTAGTTGATTCGGGTTTCAGCTCTACATCTGTTCCGCCATCCCGGCGACGGTATAATTTTCCATCTTTTTTAATAAGTTCAATCGGCCCCGTAGCCATATATTTTCCCAGGTACTTTTCAAGTATTGCGGTGTCTATTTTTACTTCTTTTGGTTTGTAAGGGATTTGTACTGGCAGGCCGAGCATGATTGAACAAAGTGCTGTGGCCAAAGCTGTTGAATTAGAACCGTTATTTGAAATAACAGCAACACAAATATCATCATCGGGAAAATAACCCAGATAAGATGAAAAACCAGGAATACCACCATTGTGTGAGATACGTCGGTGTGTTTTTAAACTGTCGATGCCAATACCATAACCATAATTATTTTTATAAGGTGTAAACATTTTTTGAGTGCTAGATGCAGAAAGTACCTGGTTGTTGTGCAGGGCTTTTGTCCAGGTATATAAATCTTCCACAGTTGATACCATGGCACCTGCACTGTAAGGCCCTTCCATGGAAATAAATGCTGCATGTTGCCAGGTGCCCTTATTGTTTTTATCGTATCCTTTTGCCCGGTAAATTAAAACAGAATCCAGGTTGTCCATCAATGTGTTATTTAGTCCCGCTTTTTTAATTACGTTCTCCAGTAAATAATCACTGAAATTTTTACCTGATGCTTTTTCAACAATCACGCCCAGTAAAAAATAACCCGAGTTACTGTAATTCCATTTGCTGCCCGGAGAAAAATCGAGTGGTTTATTTTTAAAAAGTGCAATCATCGAGTCGGTGGAAAGCGGTAGAATAGCCTTGGGCCAGAATTCAGGAAGATCCGTATAGTTTTTTATACCCGATGTATGGTTGAGCAGCATGTGTATGGTTATGCTGTCGCCTTTTGGATAATCAGCAATGTATTTGCTGAGTTTATCATCAAGGCCAAGCTTTCCCTGCTCGGCCAGTTGAAGTATACAAACTGCCGTAAATTGTTTTGTAACCGAGCCTATGCGGTATTTTGTATCAGCAGTGTTGGCCACATTCCACTCTCTGTCTGCCATGCCAAATGCTTTTTTGTAAATGGCTTCTCCATGCTGCATCACCAGCACGGTGCCGTTAAATTCTTTTATTTTAAATTCTGCCTTTGCATAATCATCCAACAGCCTGGGATAGTTTTTTTGTGCACTGATTGCAATTGGAAGCAAGAGTAGTACGATGATTTTTTTCATGATAATTATCTGTTTTAAAAGATTGATGATCTTATGTTGTAATTCTTTTTATCATCGGCTGCCATTTTTTATAAGTAGCACTGCGCCACAGCCATTCCAGCGGGCCATAATTAAAATATGTTAGCCAGATGCTGCTGATGATGATCTGGATGATAAAGAAACCTATCCCAAAAATTGTATAATAAACCGGGCCGATGGTACCCATATAACCCAGGCCTGCACCCAAAAAAACAAAATTGCCCGCCAACGACTGCATAATGTAATTGCTGAAAGCCATTTTGCCTACCGGTGCCAGTACCGATAATATTTTTTTACCCGCTGCCGTTTGAAAACTTAACATAAATAAGGCAACATACACCATGGCCAGCGGCACAACACCCAATGCATAGGCCAGGGTCTGGTAAAAACCGTTCATCTTAAGATTAAAATAATCGCCCTCGTACCAGCTCATGTAATGCGCCAGCCAGTAATTGGCCGGAAGCCCCACCAGCAGGCCAAAACCAATGATATAGTACAACAGTTTTTTATACAGCGTAATATTTTTATAAAAGTCAGAACGGCCAACTACATAACCGATAAGGAACATGCCCAACACTTTGGGAATACGGCTTACAAAAAATAAATACCCGTAACGGAAAAAGAAACCGGCAATATCCATTTTAAAAATATCCAGCCAGGTGCCATGCTTCAGCAAATTTTGAAAATCTGCTTCTGATTTGTTGCCGCTGAGATATTGATCAACCCTGCCACCGGTTTGGTATAAAATTCCTGCAGGTGCATTTAACCAGGGCCATTTCATTTTTGCTGCGTATAAAAGGATGGGCAATAAAATAAGTATGATACCGGTAATCAATAATGTTTTATCAGAAAATTTGCGGAATGGCAATAATAAAAAACCCAGCAGGGCATAAAAGAAAACGATATCACCGGGCCATATCATTAAATGAATGGCACCAAGCAGCAGCATAAACAGCAGTCTTCTTTTTACAGTAGGAATGGCATCAACACCTTTTGCCAAACCTCTTTTTACCTGCAGAGCAATGCCCCATCCAAATAACAGGCTGAAGATGGAATAGAATTTCCCTTCAATAAACATGTGGTGCAGGAAACTCATTTTATGATCCCAGCCGGGCAGCAGCATTGGCCCCGTAAGGTTTGCGCTTTCCCGGTACCAGCTAAAACCGGTGCCCAGGTTGGCAATAAAAATGCCCAGTATGGCAAAGCCCCTGAGCACATCCATAAATATTTCTCTTTCAGCAGCCTTTACGGGCGATAATGATTGCATACAGTTAGTTTGTTTGGTATAATGAAAACAGAAATGTTCTCTAAAGAAAAACAAATTAACTGAAATGACAAAGCATTGCGGCTATCATTTAGGTTTATAATCAAAAACCAGTACGGCATTCTCTTCCAGGCTGGCGCTGGCAAACAATTCGTAACGTTTTTTGCCTGCTGTAATAACAATGAGTGCGGTGTTGGGTGGTATGCTGCCGAGGTTTTCTGCAAATAAAGTAATCTCGTGGCGGGTTTGTTTTTCGTCCAGTTCAATATTCAGTTCAATTCCTTTTTCTGATAGCAGTTGATGAGCGAGTAATATTTTACCGTTATACAAAATGCTTACGGTATCTCCATCTATGATGGCATTGTCGTACACTTTTAAATTAATGGTCTTTACATTAACTTCAAGATGGCTTTGCTCAATATTTTTTCTTTGTTTAATTGTTTTAGGTACAGTAATGCTGTCTTTTTTAACAGGAGGCTGTATAACAACTGGTGGCACACTGTCCTTCGGTTTTTCAGGAACTATGATTTTTACAACAGGAGGAGGCAGGCTATCTTTAGGTTTGGGAGGAACTGCTTTTACAACGGTATCTGTTACTTTCTTATCCCTGGCAATACAGTCCTGCATCAGTTCATTTATTTCATAAGGCTGGCCGGCTACTTTTTTAATGTGTACATACTCAGTAGAGTCCATTTCAATATAGGGTTCAATCTCAATGCCGAAAAGAGAAATACGTTCTCTGTAGGATAACCTTTTCACCGGTGCCTGGTCCAAAAATTCTCCATCACTATTGGTTTTCAATTTTAATTTGAGATTCATCAGTATATGCTCTCCGGAATTCTTTAAAAAATATTTGCCGCTAATTACCAGCCGTTGTCTCTTGGTATCAAAATAACCTTCAAAAAAAGCCTTGCAAAAACTTCTTTTATTACCTAATACATGATCCTCTGTATAGCCGCAAATCTTGTTCCCTGTTTGTATGATATTGAGCTGCAGAAACTGGTCGGTGCCGAGTTTGCCCTCCCAGGTGCCTGTAAAGTCCTGCGCAGTTAAATTAACTGACAGTAATATCAGCGTGAGACTAATGAAATATCGTTTTGCGGAAAACATTGTTAACTAAAAATAAAGCAAAAAAATCAGATAAAATGTTAATCCGCCGTGAAATGATTTGGCCCGCAGATTTCGCAGAAGTGAAAGCTGTATTGAGCGTATTCAGCCAAATCTGCGGGCCATTTCAATTACGCATTCATTAAATCAACCAGTTCTTTAATAATTCTGGTCAGTTCTTTTTTTCGGGCCTTCACTTCTTTCATGTTTTCAAAATACATCATTCGCCTGTCTTTATAATCACCTTCTAAAAAATCAGATTTTATTTTTACAATGGCAGGATGATGAAAGATAAGATGCACATGCTGCTTTGCCTTTACATGAATGGTAGCCAGGTCATCGGTATAAAAAAAATCGGGGGCATTCCACTTTACTCTTTCTGCAATTTTTTTGTTTGATTTGATGATTGTCCGCACCGCTTCTATTTCATCCTTCAAGGGGTGATCAAGCAGCTTCATAAAAGCATTTACTTCGTCTGTTTTATTCTCGGTTTCTTTAGCCATAAAACTTCTTACAAGTTAACTATGGCTTCAAAGTAACATTTTTATTTGAATAATTTTGGCCAGTTTATATCTGCATTTTTTTTAAGGTAGGCTTCGTTCTTATTCCAGTCTTTCAGGGTATTTGAAAAATAACGGTTATAAAACAGGTATAATTTGCCATTCACTATTTTGAAGGTTTCAGGATTAATAGAAACTTTTTCAGCACTATTGCCCATGGCATAGGCACACCAGCCACCATATTCAGGCTCGTATTTAA
>JBKJLT010000487.1:0-2997 GCA_046596765.1 Ferruginibacter sp.
ATAAAAAAGATTTACGAAGTAAAATTAGATAAGCCGCTTACCAGGAGCCACTTTGATAAAATTGTTGATGGCCTTATTTTGGAAGATGGCGAAATATTGATTGACAGCCTGGCGTATGCCGACAGCAAAGACAAATCAATAATCGGGATTGAATTACACAGTGGCCGTAACCGCATTGTACGCCGCATATTTGAGCATCTGGGTTATGATGTTAAGGGCCTGGACCGGGTGATGTATGCCAATCTTACCAAAAAAAATGTAGAGCGCAGCAAGTGGCGTTACTTAAGCGAAAAAGAAATACGGCTGCTGAAATACATGAACACTTCAAAAAAGAAATAAGCCTTGAAAAAGTATAGTCCTGAAATTGTTTTTGAAAACGATTCGTTTGTTGCTGTAAATAAACCGGCGGGTTTATTGTCAATCCCCGACAGGGAACAAACACAAACATCGCTTAAAGATATTTTGTTGGAAAAATATGGTGCCATTTACACGGTTCACCGGTTGGACAGAGACACCAGTGGCATTATCATCTTTGCAAAAACTGAAGCGGCGCACAAATATTTCTCTCAACTTTTCGAGGGAAGAGAAATTGAAAAATATTATATGGGGCTTGTTCATGGCATTCCTTCACCAAACAAAGGAACCATTGATGCACCTATTGCCGAACATGGCGTGCAAAAAGGTTTTTACATAGTACACCAAAGAGGCAAACCTTCGGTAACCGATTATGAAGTGATTGAAGAAAATAAAACATTTTCATTGGTGCAATTTCAGTTGCATACCGGCCGTACACACCAGATACGGGTGCATTGCAAAAATATAGGCCACCCGCTTGCCTGCGATGAATTGTATGGAGATGGAAAACCCGTGCTGCTTTCTTCCATCAAAAAGAAATATAAGTTAAGCAAGCACAATGAAGAAGAGAGGCCGATGCTGAACAGGCTGGCTTTACATTCTTACCGATTAAAGTTTACAGATGAAGATGGAAAAATAATTGACCTGAAAGCTGAATTGCCGAAAGACATCAGGGCTTTGCTGAAGCAGTTGCAGAAAAATAAATAGGTGTCAGGCCACTATTCAGACTCTACAACTTTTAAACTGCATTCTAAAAGTAAATTTCTAAAACCGTTAAACTCTTAGCAGTGGCCAGACACCTAAATTATTTTTTAGAAGACGAAGCCCTGTTCAAAGAATTTTTACCAAAACGATTTTTAACATTATCTATGGCTTTGTATAAGTCACTCTTACGTTCTACATCATCAAACAGATTTGCCTGTATGGCATCGTTGGTAAGTTCGCTCAAACGCACGCCCAGCAGGCGAATGGCTTGTCCTTTTTTATATAATTTATCAAAGAGTTCTTTTACTACCGGTATCATTTCATCATCGGCACAGGTGTAAGGCACTGTTGTTTGGCGGGAAGTTGTTTCAAAATCGTGATACCGGATCTTTACTGCAATACAGCCTGCCACTTTTCCATCCTGGCGAAGTTCGTAAGCAATTTTTTCGGTAAGCCTCACCAGTTCGCTTTTTAAAAAATCAATGTCCAGTTTGTTCTCATCAAAAGTGTGTTCGCTTGAAACTGATTTAGCTTCGTGATAACCCGATACTTCGCCATGATGAATTCCCTGGCTTTTATACCAAAGATCAATACCCCATTTTCCCAATCGCTCTTCCAGTGCTTCCTGTGTTTTTTCGCTGATGTCTTTTATAGTAACAATGCCCATGGCTTTTAAAACTTCGTAAGTATGGTCGCCAACACCGGGAATTTTATTTACGGTCATCGGTGCCAAAAATTCTTTTTCTTTTCCAAAGGGAACCTGCAAATAACCATTTGGCTTGGCCGCATTGGTTGCCATTTTTGCCATCATTTTATTGCTGGCCAGGCCAAATGAAATGGGCAGTTTGGTTTCATCCATAATTTGCTGCCGCAGATTAATTGTCCATTGCAGCGGATCAAAAAATTTCTGCATACCGGTAAGGTCAATATAAAATTCATCAATGGATGCTTTTTCAAACAAGGGCGCTTTGGAAGCAATGATCTGAGTTACCCAGCGGCTGAATTTACTGTAATCTGCCCGGCTGCTGTTGGCAACAATTAAATGCGGGCATAACTGAAAAGCCTTTTTAGATGGCATACCGGAATGAATACCAAATGTGCGGGCCTCGTAACTGCAGGCTGCTACCACACCTCTTTCTTTACCGCCTACAATTACAGGTTTGCCCCGCAGCGAAGGGTTATTTAATATTTCAACCGAAACAAAAAATGAATCGAGATCGAAATGTGCTATGATGCGTTGGGGTTCCATTCAGGTGTCAGGCCACTACGCCCGCTCTTAATTTTTTACAGCCTTACAAAATTAATACTCTACAATTTTAAATCTGTTAATAGTGGCCAGACACCTGAAAGATTCAGAGGCTTTCTATAGGTGTCAAGCCATTACGCCTGCTCTCTAACTATTACAGTTTATCTAATTTAATACACTTTAATATTAAAATCTGCTAATAATGGCCAGACACCTACCGATAAATCTCCAGCAATCCATCCGGCAGGTTAACATAAACCTTACGGTTTTTTGCATCTACCTTTTCAAGGCTATCTTCATGAATGGGAATGAGTGCTTCTTTACCATTTAAAAGTATGGCGCATAAAACCTGATGCGGCTGTTCAATCACTTCCAGTATTTCGCCCAGGTCTTCGCCTTCATTAATGATATTAAAACCCAGTAAGGCGATGGGTGATGATTTTGCAGCGAATTTTTTAAAATCTTCCTCCAGCAGCCAGACTTCTTTGGGTGTTAATTTACGGGCAGTTTCTACAATATCAATACCTTCCAATTTTATCACGGTTTCATTATCGCTCCTGATTTTTGCAGATTGGATAAAGTATGGAATAAAACTGTCTTTTTTTTCTTCAAGAAATATGGCCTACAGGCCTTTAAAAGTATTTTTCTTTCCAAGATTATGCTGTAAAACCAGTTCGCCTTTTAAACCGGTG
>JBKJLT010000439.1:0-3534 GCA_046596765.1 Ferruginibacter sp.
GTTAAAATATGCTTTCCTGGAAACGGTTACTTATCTGAAACCATTTTACGCCATGCGTTCTTTGGGAGGCACTTTGTATTTAACAGGTGTGTTCATTATGTTCTATAATATTTATAAAACAGTAAAAAGTGGTAAACTGGTTTCCAACGAAGAAGCCGAAGCCGCACCGTTGGTAAAAGAATATGTCAAGCATTCCGGAGAGCATTGGCACCGGGTTATTGAAAGAAAACCAATTCAGTTTATGATACTCAGCCTGGTAGTGATATTGATTGGCGGAATCATTGAACTGGTTCCAACCTTCATGATAAAATCGAATGTGCCTACCATCAGTAGTGTGAAACCCTACACCCCGCTTGAGTTACAGGGCAGGGATATTTATGTAAGGGAAGGATGCTATACCTGTCATTCACAAATGATACGGCCTTTCCGGAGTGAAACGGAGCGGTATGGCGAATATTCCAAAGCAGGAGAGTTTGTTTATGATAAACCATTCCTGTGGGGCAGTAAACGTACCGGGCCCGACCTGGCAAGAGAAGGAACCGGCAATCTTAAAAAATCTGATGGATGGCATTTCCGCCATTTCAGAGAGCCTTCTTCCATGAGTGAAGGTTCAATCATGCCAGCTTACCCTTTTTTAATTGAGCAAAATATAGATACCTCATCAACAGCGGCAAAAATAAATGCCATGCGTTCGCTGGGTGTGCCTTATGATAACGGGTACGAAAAAATGGCCAACCAGGATCTGATGACACAGGCCAACGGTATCCGCATCAATTTAAAAATTGAAGGAATTGAAGTACCAGCAAGCAGGGAGGTAATTGCATTAATTGCCTACATGCAGCGTTTGGGAAAAGATATCAGCACAAATAAAACTCCCACTTTTAATAAATAAGCCATGTTTAAATTCATCAAACAATACGCAGAAACCATCAACCATGTTGATATATACCCGATGATATCGCTTTTCATCTTCTTCGTCTTTTTTATTGTACTGCTGGTACTGGTTAAAAAAATGAAGAAAGAAAGGGTGGAAATATTATCCAACCTTCCTTTGGAAAAAGACGAATTAACTAACTCAACTTTATAAAATATATTGTATGTCATTTTTAAAATCTGTAAAATATAAAACAGCATTAACTATACTTTCTTTTATCGCTGTTTCAGCCATAACAGCTCAAACAAAAGCTTCTGCAGTGGCTCAGAAGGTACAATCGGGCAATAACCAACTGGCAACACTTTTGCTGATAATGATTGTAGTGCTGGCCTTTGTAATATGGGGCATGGGGCTTGTGTTAACAGCATTGGGCAGGCAACTGGTTGATAAAAGTAAAATGATAAAAAATGTGTTGAGCGTAGTTTTACTTGCAGCATGCTTCCTGCCACCGCAGGGAGCATTAGCACAAGATGCCGCTGCGATAGTTGTAAAAGAAATACCTAACTACGGAGGATTATCTGGTACAACTTACTATACATTTTTAACCGTGCTGGGAATAGAAGTGTTGGTAATTTTTTTTCTTGCTTTCTCCATCCGCAGAATGTACACCGAACTGTTGCCTGAAAAAGTAATGCCGGTAAAACAAAAATCAGAATTGATAAGATGGTGGAGCGGTCTTGATAAAAAAGTATTTACCAAAGCGGTATCAGTAGAAAAAGAAGCAGATATTTTATTGGATCATGATTATGACGGAATTAAGGAACTGGATAATTCACTACCGCCCTGGTGGAAGTATGGTTTTTATATTACTATCGGAGTTGCATTTATTTACCTGCTCAACTTTCATGTATTGGATATAGGCTTAAATCCAACACAGGAATACAGTGCTGAAATGGCGAAAGCAAAAATTGCAAAGGAAACTTATGAGGCCGGGAATAAAGACAAAATTGATGAAACCAATGTGCCTATGGCTAATACGGATGGCATTAAAGCAGGCCGGGCTTTATTTGATGCAAACTGTGTTGCCTGCCACTTACAGGATGGAGGTGGTAATGTTGGTCCTAATTTAACAGATGATTACTGGTTGCACAAAGGTTCTTTGAATAATATTTACAATACCATAAAAATTGGTTATCCCGATAAAGGCATGCAATCGTGGAGTGGACAGTTTACGCCAAAGGAGATCAGCTATCTTTCCAGTTTTATCAAAACACTCGTGGGCACAAAGCCTGCTGCACCAAAAGCACAGCAGGGCGAGTTTTATGTAGATGAGCCGGTAAAAGTAGATTCTGTAAAGGTTGCAAAGCAGGATTCGGTTATTGCTAAAAACTAAAAATGGCAGAAACTACCAACATAATTCAGCAAGAATCTTTCAGGGATTCTGTAGCTACCATTAGTAGTGATGGCCACCGGAATTTTATAAATCCTAAAAAGCCCAGAGGTAAATTATACAATTTACGAACCTGGTTCAGTGTTGGTTACCTGGTGCTTTTTTTTACACTTCCTTTTATTAAGCTGAATGGTACTCCATTATTCATGTTCAATATCCTGGAGCGGAAGTTTATATTTTTTGGTATCACTTTCTGGCCACAGGATTTTTTTATTTTTGCGATCGGGTTTTTAACTTTCATAGTTTTTATTATTTTGTTTACGGTGGTATTTGGCCGGGTGTTTTGTGGCTGGGCTTGTCCGCAAACCATTTTCATGGAAATGATTTTTCGCAAAATTGAATATTGGATTGATGGAGATGCTGCAAAACAAAAGCTGTTAAGGAATATGCCCTGGAATGCAGCAAAGATCAGAAAGAGAACAATAAAGTTCATTTCATTTTTCGCCATTTCTTTTCTTATAGCTAATTTCTTTCTGGCGTATATAATTGGCATGGATGAATTGATCGGTGATATAAAAAATCCCGGAGCACACACAGGTACGTTGATTTCATTATTAATCTTTACAACCGTTTTCTTTTTTGTTTACTGGTGGTTTAGAGAACAGGTTTGTATTGTAGTTTGCCCCTATGGCAGGTTACAGGGCGTATTGCTTGATAAAAATTCTATTGTGGTTGCTTACGATCACAAACGTGGAGAGCCCAGGGGTAAACTAAAAAAAGCAGACGATCACGATTGTAAATGTACCGACTGTAAAGAGGACGGAGCATGCAAAAGCATTGCAGAAAAATTTGCGGAGTTTACAAAGCAGGGTGATTGTATTGATTGTTTTGCCTGTGTGAGAGTTTGTCCTACAGGTATTGACATTCGTAACGGAACGCAACTGGAATGTATTAACTGCACAGCCTGCATTGATGCCTGCAACGATATCATGATTAAAGTTGATAAACCTGTAGGACTTATCAGGTATGCATCTGAAAACAGTATTACCAAAGGAGTAAAGCTCAAATTTAATGCCCGTATAAAAGCATATAGCGGTGTTTTAGTTTTGTTACTCTCATTGCTTGTTTTTTTATTAGCAAGCCGTACAGATCTTGATGTTACTTTAATGCGTACTGCAGGCATGACTTATACAGCTTTACCAGACGGACGAATCAGCAACCTGTATAATTTAAAACTGGTTAATAAAACACATAAAGACATTGATTTTAT
>JBKJLT010000143.1:0-5548 GCA_046596765.1 Ferruginibacter sp.
TTAGTTTTCTCCATTGCTGTTGATGTTCCATTGTTTCATGTTTTTATTTTTTTGTTTACCAGCTTTTGCTCCCTGGTTGAATTTCAGTGGCGACGCTCTGTTCAACATTTATTTTTCAATTGTTCTTTTCCCACATTTTATTTTTGTGGATGAAGCAAGACTCGAACTTGCACTACCGGCTCTTCAGACAGGCACTCTACCATTGAGTTATTCATCCATTTGTTTGTTACTGGTTTTTTGATTGATCTTTATTTCCTCATCATCGAATTCACCTGTTTCGAACAATTTTTATTTTACCGAGTCCTGCGGAAGATTCGAACTTCCTTCTTTCGATTTGCAGTCGAATGCATACAGCCGTGTCTGCCAGCAGGACTTTTGCGGAGAGTAAAGGATTCGAACCTTTGCATCGATTTAACGATGATGATTTAGCAAACCATTACAATTACCACTCTGTCAACTCTCCAAAAATATTTTGCGGAGAGAAAGAGATTCGAACTCTTGAGGCTTTTACACCCAGTCTGTTTTCAAGACAGCTTCCATGACCATCCGGTCTCTCTCCATTTGTATGAGTAATAAGATTCGAACTTATTGAGCCTTCACGGCAGTGGTTTTACAGACCACTACAACTCTCCATCGTTGTCGTACTCACTTTTTTTGAGGATGAAGAAAGATTCGAACTTTCAACACGGTGCCTAACAAACACCCGCTCTGCCATTGAGCTATTCATCCGTTTTAAATTCTTTTTTCCTTTTCTTATTTCTCATTCCTTATTCTTCATTTCTTATTTCCTTGTTGGCCCGGTGAGACTCGAACTCACAACTCCCGGTGTAAAAGACCGGTACTCTTAATCCAATTGAGTTACGAACCAGTTTTTGTTGTGGCTGTTGGAATCAAATCAACTGCTTCTGCTTTGTAACAACAGATTTCTTCCATTGAATTAAACCACAGTTTTGTGATGACTGAAAGACTCGAACTTTCAACTTCTACCGTATCAGGGTAGCTCTCTGCCAATTGAGTTAAATCATCCTCGTTGCGGCTATAAGATTCGAACTTACATTTGAAGCTTATGAGACTTCTGAGTTGCCATTACTCTAAACCGCAATTTTTTGTTGGCTCAAAAAGAATCGAACTTTTATCTCTACGTTCGTAGCGTAGTATTCTTATCCGTTGAACTATAAGCCAGTTTTTTCTGTCTGAACAAAGATTTGGGGAGATTAAAATGATTTAGTTGATTTCGTAATCCCATTAATCCAATCAATCTCTCAAAATTCCCGTTCAGACAATTCCTGTGCGACTTTCAGATTTGAACTGAATACATTCACCTTATGTTTACCTCTCAGAAAGAAAGGAAGATGACTATGTTGCCGTTACACCAAGCCGCATTAATTTTCCTTAATAACTTCTTCATTCTAAATTCTTTATTCCTTGTTCACTATTCCTTTGGTTGACTCCGGGACTCGAACCCTGTTCGCCACATTCACAGTGTGGTACTTTACCAGATAAGCTAAAGCCAACGTTTGTTATTGAGATTGGATTCGAACCAATATCGACAGTTTCAGAAACCGGTATGCTACCATTGCACTACTCAACAATCTGCGGTTCGTATGAGAGTCGAACTCATAGCCTCTGATAGACAATCAAAGATGTTAGCCGTTACACCAACGAACCGTTATAGCTGTAAACAATCATGTTTCAACTATGCTTTCACGGGTTTGTAGTCTGTACCGGATTCGAACCGGTATCACCAAGTAGAAAGCTTGATATCCTAAGCCTTTAGACGAACAGACCATGTATAGAAGATCCCGAAACCTTTCGGGACAGCCTCTCCAGTCCAGATGGAGTATCCGGCCAATCGAAATACTTCTATATTTTTAATCAAAGAACTTTTTAGAAAAGGCCACCCCTGTTGCATCTCACGGGGGTAGCCTGTTTTCCTCCTTTCTGCAATATTTTATCTTACCTGAAATTCTGCCGGGTGAATAATTTTTATTACTGCATCATTTCTTTCAATATCATTTTTTTCTTTTTTATCAAACATGCTGATGATTGCCCTGATCGTCAACACTGCCATTATCATTTTCATAGTACCCTCCCTTTTTTATCGGGCACAAAAAAAGCCCGGTCATTTTTAATGTGACCGGGCTTTTCGTAGAGGTATACTATACCTTATCGCTCAAACCACGGTCTTTTTCTATCATCATTACTCATATTTTCAGTCGCTGTAAATCCACTACCCACGAGCACATACCAATATCGTATCACTAATGATGACAGCGTATGCTGAATGGTAATTCGTTTATGTTGTAGCTGTTGCATTTTTACTTTTTACTTTTGAATTTACACTTTCCTTAGATGCCTTTTTAATTTTATTGCATAAAAAAGCCCCAACTTTTTGTCGGGGCCGTATTTGAATCAGTTTGTTTTGGTAAACTTTATGATGCAGCATAACATGCCCCGCTATTGCCATAATCCGACTTGGGACTAAAACAATTCACCGCTTCAATATGTAGTTGTATGCGTAACATGTTTTGTTGTTTTTAATTTTTGTTTTGCAATGCAAAGATGAATTTATTTTTTTGATACTGCCAAATATTTGTGAAGATTTTTTAAAAATAATTTTTGTGAATATTTTGTATAAGGCTTAAAGTGTAGTAAAATCAATAGTTTTAGCAGAAATTAATTAATTATCGCAATTTCTCTCGATGGCATATCATTGTAAGTATTACCAGCTAACTCTCTACCTGCTTTCTTTTTATTTTTTCCTCCCCATTGTTTAAAAAAGAAAAGTACTTCCCGTTCTTCACATTGTTGTTTTATATCCCAAACCCACCATTCTTCCATTGGCCTTGCTTTTCTACCACTCTCTCCACCAACAATCACCCAATCAATACCTGTCAAGTTTAAATTCATCAGTGGGCCAATCAGTGGTTCGCAGGAAAGAAATTTTGTTTTAGCATTTGTTTGTCTTAAAAAATCTATTCTTTCGGTGACTCTTTCATCTTCAACAGAAACACCCATCCAGATATTTTTTGTCCAGTTTAATTGTTTATGAATTTCAAACAACCTATCTCCACGTTTTGTAAGTACCTGGTAGGTATGTTGCGGAGTATCATTCATTACATGAAATACTTTTTTGATAAACTCCACAGGAACTTGTGGATGAAATAAATCACTCATAGAGTTTACAAAAACAATTTTGGGTTTCTTCCACTCATAAGGAGTCATTAACGAATCTTCATGTGTACGTATTTCAAAACCATCTTTATATTTGTCAATACCCATTGCCATCAAACGTTTTGTCATTACTTCTGCATAACAAAATTTACATCCCGCTGATATTTTTGTACAACCTGTTGTTGGGTTCCAGGTCATTTCAGTCCATTCTATTGATGATTGTGCCATTTCTGTTTAATGTTTTTAAATCATGCTTTTGTCTAAAGGCTTAAAATCTAAGTTGCCAAATTCATCAGGCTTTGCCTGCGCAAATGGCTCGAACCAAATATTCTTAGCACTCTTCGAACTTCTTTTTATTTTATACAGTATTACCAAATCGCAAAAAATATTTTTATTTTCAACGTACTCTTTCGTCAAAACGATATTCATTCCTTCTCCTTTTGTGTTTGCACTTGGGTAAATTAATGCATCATAATGTTTGTCAAAAGGCTTGAATAAGCTCATTACTTTGTTATAATATTTTGCTGTGATTTTGTAAATTTTTTCTTTATTATCATTTCTGCAAAAAAGCTGACTTAAATATTCCAGTTTTTCTGTAAAATTTTGGTGATGTTGATTTGTTGTAGCATCTTCCTTTAAAAAATTATCAGTATGATCAAAAAGAAATTTAAAATTTTCATTATTCTTTATTGAATCCCCGTAGTGAGTTAAAAACCAAAAAAGTGGTTGCTCTTTAATCTGCCATCGTGATACCGCTGCCTGCCTTGAATCAAAAGTAGGGTCATCAATTATTCTTTGCATGGTAGTTTCCATCAATGAAGGTTGGGCTCCATCGCCAAAATTTGTCATCCCCCCAGGAATGCTTGCATAAAAAACTTGCTGGCCTTCTTCATTGCAACGTTGCCTTGGGATATTTTCCTTGAGCGAATCAGGAACATAAGAACATCGGGAAACATTTAGGCAAGTTTCACCTTTGTTAAGTAATGATGTTCTAATTAAAAAAGGGATAGCCTTATACATTGCTCCAAGTGGTGCTTGACAAATTAAGTCTTTAATTATACAATCAAATTCCGAATCTGAAATAATCGTATCTGAAATTAATTTTTCAAATTGTTCTTTATAATTCGAAACAGAAATAATGGACATATAATTTTGATAAAATGATAAATACAAATTTACAATTAAAACAACCTCCCCTGCTGCCCAGGCCGCTGAAACAACTTCGTATTCAAACTCCATTCCTCTGCATTCATGTTGTACAGCTTACCATATTTTTTATACTGTTGCGCCACCATATCGGCAATGCTTCCTTCGCCACGCATGCGTACGCCCCAGCGGGTGTCGTTTACTTTTCCATCGTGGCTTTGTTCTATCAAATGCCAAACCTTATCGGCATGGTTTGGAAAGTTTTTATACAACCAATCGTGAAATAAAAATTTGATGGCACCATTTAAACGGATAAAAGTATAAGCAGTAAAAGTGGCGCCATTATCTGCCGCCGCTTTCATAATGCGTTGCATTTCATGTTCGTTCAACCCCGGTATCATCGGGCCCATCATAATACCCATGCGTACGCCGGCGCTGCTTAACTCATTGATCACTTTTAATTTTTGTTTGGCCGTAGTTGTGCGTGGCTCCATACTTCGCCGCAGGTCTTCGTTAAAAGAAGTGATGGAAACCATGGCAGATACAATTCCTTTCTTCGCCATTTCCTGCAACACATCTTTGTCTTTAAGTATCCAGGAATTTTTGGTGAGTATGCCAACGGGCTGGTTAAATTCGTTGCAAACTTCCAGCAGGCCTCTTGTAAGGCGATACTTTTGTTCAGCAGGCTGGTAGCAATCGGTATTGCCGCTGAGCATGATGGGGGTTCCCTCCCATTTGGGATGCATTAAAAATTTACGCAGCAGTTGCGGTGCATTTTTTTTAACCAGTATCTTTTGTTCAAAATCAAGCCCGGCGCTGTAACCCCAGTATTCATGCACATTACGGGCATAGCAGTAAATGCAGCCGTGCTCACAGCCGGCATAAGGGTTCATGCTGTAGCCCATGCCAACATCTTTACTTTCTACTTTGTTTACAATGGTTTTGCTTTGCATTTCCAGGTACTGTGTACGTAAATTTGTTGCTTCCCAATCATCAATGCCTTCAATATGTTCCTGCGTTTTTTCATCTTTTAAAAAACGGTTTTTGGTGTTGAATTGTGCGCCACGACCGGCAAGGTATTGTACTTTTTCTTCCTGCTGCGTGGCGGATACTTTGTTATGGTCTTGTTGTAATTTATTGTTTTCCATTGATTTTATTTTCTATTTTTATTACACGAATTGATGGCACGAATTACACGAATTATTTTTGTTGCCCCTGAGACACAGAA
>JBKJLT010000160.1:0-10797 GCA_046596765.1 Ferruginibacter sp.
TTTGTGGAGCCTTACCATTTAATAAAATTTCATCCGACATCTTTTTTATCATCAGGGAGTCATCAGTTTGTGCAAAGATGGAACAATAAGTAAAAACAGAAAACAAGATTGCAGTTATTATTCCTTTAAGCATGGGCGATGTTTATCAACAAACTTACTGATAAAAAGCCAATACATGAATGGAAACTATGGTGAACAATATTTCGGTAAATTGCGTTACTATTGATTCTCTTACTAAAACAGCTTGTTATGAATATAGGTATTGTGTGTTACCCAACTTTTGGTGGTAGCGGCGTGTTGGCAACAGAACTGGGCAAGGCGCTGGCAGATAAAGGACATAACATACATTTTATAACCTATCAGCAGCCGGTAAGGCTGAGCGGATTTCATGCAAATATATTTTATCACGAAGTACGGGTACCCACTTATCCGTTGTTTGATTATCCACCATACGAAACCGCATTGGCCAGCACCATGGTGGATGTTATTTTGAATAATGATGTGGACCTGCTGCACGTACATTATGCCATACCACATGCGGCAGCGGCTTATATGGCAAAGCAAATATTAGCCAAGCAGGGTAAAAGAATACCGGTTATTACAACTTTGCATGGTACAGACATCACCCTGGTTGGCCGGGATAAAACTTACAGCCCTGTTGTAACTTTTTCGATGAATGAAAGCGATGCACTTACCGCAGTATCTGAAAATCTGAAAGCAGAAACTTTTAAGAATTTTAAGATAGAAAAAGAAATTGAAGTGATTCACAATTTTGTGGATGTAAAACGTTTTCACAGGCAACCGGTAGATGCTTTCCGGAAACTGATATCGCCCAACGGCGAAAAAATAATTGTACATGCTTCAAATTTCAGAAAAGTAAAAAGGGTTGAAGATGTGGTTGCTACTTTTTTATTGATTGAGGAAAAAATGCCTGCAACTTTATTGTTGTTGGGCGATGGGCCTGAAAGGAGTCATATTGAAGCCGCTGCCAGGCAATGCGAATCGCATAACAGCATTAAATTTTTAGGCAAGCAGGAGCAGATGGAAGATATTTTACCGATTGCCGATTTATTTTTACTTACCAGCGAATATGAAAGTTTTGGTTTGGCTGCGCTGGAAGCTATGGCTGCCGAAGTGCCGGTAATATCGACCAATGCAGGAGGTTTACCCGAAATTAATATTAACGGCTTTAGTGGATTTATGAGTGATGTTGGCGATGTGGCAGATATGAGCAAAAATGCTTTACACATTTTACAAGACGATGCAACCTTGCAAAAATTTAAGGCCAATGCATTAACTCAGGCAAAAAAATTCGATATAGAAAATATTGTTCCGCTTTATGAGGCACTTTATAAAAAAGTGATCTGATTCATTATTATTTTAACCACTTTTCCGGATCAATATTGTTTCCCTTTGCATCATTTATATAAAGATCAATAGCACCGGTTCCATCCAGGTTTGCTGCTGCTTTGCCAATAACCTGCCCGGTTTTAACATTCTGTCCGCCTTTAACCGATACGCTGCCTAAATTACTGTACGTAGTGAAATATTCACCATGCTGTAAAATAACTACCTGCATATCTTCAATAAAAACAATGCTGGAAACTACTCCATCAAAAATAGCTTTTACATTACTGCCTATGTCCGTGGCAACAGTGATACCCGTCATGTCAATCCAGCTTCGGCTTTGCAATTGATTGCGGCCAAAATGTAAAATGGTTATTCCTTTATCAACCGGCCAGGGTAAAATACCTTTATTTTTTTTAAAATTTTCATTCAACTCAATGTTACCGGCGTTCAATAATATATCCGGGGCTCTGACGGGCTCAGTTTTTTTTGTAGGCGTTGTTACTTTTTCGGTATTGGTTTTTACCGAAACATTATTTTTTGATGCCGCCAATATGGCCGCTGCATCTTCTTTAGCCCGTTTTATTGCTGCTTTATTTGCATCATCCCTTGCCTTTTTGATGGCAGCCGAAATGGCCTTTTCTACTTTTGCATTTTGTTTTTTAAACGCAGTAAACTGGCTATTTAATTCTTTCCCTTCTTTTTGCAGCTCACTTACAATTTTATCTTTCTGAATTTTCTGCGTTTCAAGCGCTGCCGCTTCTTTATCTTTAATCTGCAAAACTTCACTTTTTTTCTCTTTCATGCTACCCAGTTCATTAAGCTTTTGTTTGCGTAAATCCTGCGTTCGTGATATATTTTCGCCTTGCTTTTCACGATAGTCTCTATAATATTTCAGGTAAGCAACACGCTTAATGGCATCATTAAAACTGGCGGCAGAAAAAATAAAACTTAAAAAATCATAACTATTCCTGTTTTTATAGGCATAAACCATACTCTTGGCATATTCTTCCTTTAACGTATCAAGCAGTTTATTATACCGGTTAATTTCACGTTGATTTGTGTTGATGCTGTTGTCAAGTAAATTAATGTCTTTACCAATATTTTCGATAAGCCGATTTTGAAGGTTCAGTTTATCGTTAATGAGCTTCCATTGCACCAGGTTTTCTTTGGTTTTGGCTTTGTTGCTGTTCAGTAGTTTTTGTGTTTCATCCATTTCCTTTTTTAATTTTGCCCGCTGTTTTTCCAGTTCTTCACGGGTTTCCTGTGCAAGCACAGATACGCTGAAAAAAAAGAAAATGGCTACATTAAAAATGAATTTGATCATGCTGGTATTTTTAAAAATTAAAAAGTATGCATTTAAGATGCACGTATTTTAACCCTGAATATTAAGGTTTAAAAATAACGTTTACTTTGTAATATAATTTTTGGGAATGTTAAAAGAAACTGACAATTCTTTGTTAAACTCATACTGTTTATAATTAAGCCTGATATCGAGCCTGTTTTTTTCTGATACCGTTATTTCACGATAGGTAGAAAAATTAAATCCGCTTTTGTTTTCATAATCGGCATAGGTAAGGTCTGCAGTGCGGCTTCTGGCAATATCAACATCATCAAGTTTACTGTGTGTTAAATAATAATTATCAGACGAAAGCGTAAGCAGGTTTTTAAAATAACCGCCAACCATGGAAAAAAGTATCTGATTGTCTGTTTTTTTATAGTACACAATATTACTATCAATAAAAACAGGGTTGCCAATCAGAAGATCCTGCAGGGTTTTATAGTCAAAAGGTATTTCTGTAACTTCCTGCAAATAATCAAGTGAGCGGTATTGTACTTCCTTATCAAGCTTATTTAAAAGTATAACACTGTCTTTTGTTATCAATACCCGGTATACTTCAATGTTCAATAAAGATGCGGTAAGCGAAATCCAGATTGCACTATCCTTCATGATGCGTACAATAGCTGTTAAGTCCTGATTTTTTCCTTTACTATCCTGGTATTGAACTTTTATTTTAGCGCTGAAGGTTTTAAAATCAATATAATTGCGGTTCAGGTTTTCAATTGTTTGTTTAATCATCCGGATGGAATCTGCCCTGGTCTTATCAATGTTTATAACATTGGCAGTATCTTTTGGCGCAATAGCTTTATTAATTTGCTTGACAGTTTTACAACTTATCACCGAAAAAATCAAAATAGTTAAAAACCCTGCTATACCTGTAAATTTCATTTTTTTTTATTTTTTTATTCAACGCCTGTATGCCCAAAACCTCCATCGCCCCGTTGCGAACTGTTTAACTGCTCCACCAATAACAATGCCGCTCTTTCGGTTTTTGCAATAACCATTTGAGCAATGCGCTCCCCATGATTTATTACCTGGGCTGTATTGCTAAGATTTATAAGTATAACTTTTAGTTCTCCCCTGTAATCAGAGTCAACAGTACCAGGCGAGTTTAGACAGGTGATACCCTGTTTAATTGCCATACCGCTCCTTGGCCTTATTTGAGCTTCATATCCCTCGGGTAATTCGATAAATAAGCCGGTTGGTACAAGGCTACGCTCCTGTGGTTGTAAAGTTACTGATGCAGTGAGGTTTGCTCTTATATCCATACCTGCAGAACCGGCTGTTGCATATTCCGGTAAAGGATTTGAGGAAGTGTTTACTATATTAACCTGAATGGTTTGCATAATGGCAAAGTTAACGATGTAAAAAGTAATACCATCTTGATTTAATAAGTAGACCAAAGGGCTACGTTGAAATCTTAGATGGTATTATACCGATTGCAGATTGCCTGGGACTAAATACTGGTATATCGGTATAAATGCTGCAACCGCCCTTGTAAATGAAATATTTTACCTGATAAGCATAACAGTTCCTTGTTCGTAAAATTTTCTTCCTCTGATATTTGTATAATTCAACATCCACACATAGGATCCGTTTGGCATTTTTTTACCTTTAAAAGTACCATCCCATTTTTTGTTTACATCATTACTGCTAAAAATTAACTCGCCCCATTTGCTGTAAATCCGCATCGAAAAAAATTGAAGGATGGCATTTTCTACAACTCCAAAGGTTTCATTTTTAGTATCGTTGTTGGGTGTAAATGCGGAGGGTATATAAACATCACAGTCGCCCGGCAAAACCTGAATGGTATCAGAAGCTTCGCAGGAATTTTTAGATACAGTTACATAATACCTGCCGGTTTGATTAACCAGTATGGTTGGCGTTGTTTCGCCGGTGTTCCATAAATAGCTATCGTAATTTGAACTTAACGTTTTTAAAATAACAGGTTTATATTTACAGATGCCTGTATCTAAACCCAGGCTTACAGTGGGTTTAGGGGTTTCTGTAACTTTTATGGTATCTCTTATTTTACATCCATTCTGCTCCAGCTCCAGCCAATAATCACCAAACCCGGTTGTTGTTATTTTATTGCCGGTAAATCCTGTATTCCATAAATAATTTGCACCATCAATTTCTTCGATACCAATTTGTAAAGTCAACAGATTGCAACTTGTTGTGTCGGTACCTAAAAAAGCAGCCGGGGTTGCAATCCAGATTTTATGGGTAACCGTATCATTTACACCAGAACAATCAATTTTATAAACAATAAGATTTACATCATAAAATCCCGGATTTGCATAGGTATGCACAGGCTGGAGAGCCTGCGATTGCTGCATGTCACCAAAATCCCATTTAACGGAGTCGATACCTGTGAGCCTGTTTAATGTAAAAATGATTGTTTTATCTGTACAATTACCGGCCGAACGTGAAAAATCGTAAGGGTTAGCTAAGGGGTTAAAATAGCTTTGTATAAAGTTTGGCAGGCCAAATTGTACCGGGTTCGGGTCATTCTGGCCAAGGAATATTTCATTATACCTATAATCACATCCTGGTCCATATACATCAGGATTTGCAATAACTGATAAAGCATTATTTCCGGGCATAGCCATGTAGATCTTTTTATCCGGGCCAATTTGTAATGCTCCGGAGAACCAGGGGTCGGGGTTTGCAATAGTTTGTCTTGAAGCAACAATTGTTGATGCATTCATAGAACTAATATCAAACTGGTATAAGGCACTGGGGCCATCAAATAAAGAGTTATCAGATACATAAAGCAACTTACCATTGGGAGAAAATTCTACTGCATAAGTACCTGGAAGGAATTGAGGGGGCAGCCCTGGTGGTGTGGCCTTAAAGACTACTGGGTTTGTAAGTAAACCTGTAGTATTATCAAAGTCCATTAATTCTACCAGGTTATTCTCATAGGAGTGTGCTGCAGCCAGCTGGTTCCCTTTACTTGAAAATTTTAATTTACCTATGGTATTGTCCAGCACATTATTAATAAAAAGACCTGTATGGCTTATAACCGGTGCTGCACCGATTCCCGACGCAGTAACAGGGTAAGCCTGATATTCATCTGTATCCCATTTATGAATCATTACCCATACATCTTTATTATTACAGTGTTTAACAGCTGCAAGCTTCTCAAATGCTGAAGATTCTAAAAGAATATTTTTACTTACAACTTCTCCAAAACCTGCATCGCCCCTCATATTAATGATATTATATCTTAAGCCTTTGTTGAACTGGGATTGAGAACCAATAGTGAAAAGGTAATAAATGCTATCGTTACCGGGGGACGGAACAATTACTGCATTATCGGTGCTGCTCAGGTCTCCAAGCAGGCCCCCGCCATTTTTCATAAGGCCATGTTTTCTGTTTGCAATAAAACCTCCATTGGTATAGAAAAGCAGTTTGCCATTATGATCACTTATAGTTGCCGATCCTTCTTCTGAATTTGCAATTCCATTATTTAAAGCTTTAGGGGGTGTTTGATTGAAATCGAGACCAACACGAGTTCCAAAATACCAGATGTTGGCTTGCTTTTGTGCAAAGCCCCAAAAAGTAAAAAGTAAAAAGCAGCCTGTGAGAATATATTTTTTCAACAAATAGATGTATTTATTTTAAACCCAGTAATACTGTTGCATAAGCTTTTAATCCTTCTTCGCGGCCTATAAAACCCAGTTGCTCCGTTGTTGTAGCTTTAACTGAAACATCAGCTACAGTTAAATGAGTTATTTCGGCAATGGTTTGCTGCATTAAGGGTACATATGATTTTATTTTGGGAGACTGCAGGCACAGGGTACTATCTATATTAATAACTTTATAGCTCTTTTCATCAATAAGTTCAATGCACTTTTTTAATAAAATTTTACTATCAATATCTTTAAAGGAATTGTCTGTATCGGGAAAATGAAATCCAATATCGCCCAATGCCAAAGCACCAAGAATGGCATCGCAAATTGCATGAAGCAACACATCTGCATCACTATGGCCCAATGCTCCTTTTGTATGTGGAATTTTTACTCCACCTATCCATAAATCTCTTCCTGCTACCAACTGGTGATAATCTACACCTGAACCAATTCTATACGCCATTGCTTAATTTATTGTGTAAATATCCTCATTTTGCTTTGATTTTAATAAAAAATCGGGTAGGAAGCAGGGGTAACATGCCTGACACAAATGAAAAGAGTTTCCAAAACAGAAACTCTTATATAAAACCGGTTTATTTTGAATCTACTTTCGCTTCTTTATCCGGCTTTACTTCAATGGTGTCGGGTACAATATAAATACCGCCGGTAACCACACCGCCTTTCATGATTTGCTTTTTAGCTTTTTCAGCTTCTTCCTTATCCAGAAAATTGCCAAATTTCATTTTGATAAAAGGCGCCTGGTAGCTCATTATTACTTTTTCCTCGGGGAAATTCTGCAAAAGATAAGACCGCACTTTCATGGCATACTCCCTGTCATCAGTTTTCAAAACAAATAACCGGTATCCCTTGGCAAACCGTGCGGCCATTTTAATATGGGCATTGGCAATATCCACCTGCGCCTTTGCCAGCATATCTAATCGTGGGTCTTTATTAATAGTAACTTTTTGGGCGATCAATGTATCTTCATTTGCCGTTTGTGCAAACAGCCCTTTACAGGAAATTGAAACAAGCACTAAAAGAAATATTTTTTTCATTTGTTTTTATTGAATTGTCATTTAATCAACCCGAATGTACAAAACCACTTTTTAATTTTGCTGCAAAACTTCCTCTAAAAGTTTAAGACTGTTACTGCAGCTTAAACGGTTGGCTCCGGCACTAAAAAAAATTTTAGCTTCACTGTAATTTTTTATGTCGGCCCCCACTTTTATCTGCACCTTTTCTGCCAGGTGCTTCCGTATCAGTTTAACCTGTTCCGCTATCAGCAAATTTTCCATCGTTCCGGTTCCTGCTTTAATAAAATCAACGCCGGCGACCCCATATATATCACAGCATCTGATTATTTCCGCATTGCTCATTAAACCGGTTTCAAGAATAACGGTTATTTTTTTTTCTTTGCTCCTCACAACCGACATTACCGTGTTTATTTCATTGGCCAAAAACTGCCAATCATTATTTTTAACTGCACCGGTATTTATTACCATTTCAAGCTCATCGGCATCATCAATAATTGCCAGTACAATTTCGGCTACTTTGGCTTCAATAGCACTGTAACCAAACGGGAAGCCCACTACGGCAGCACATTTTACAGCGGTTGCTGCGGTAAGTTTCTTTACAGTTTTAACAAATAAAGGCGGCACAGAAACAGTAGCAAATTTATATTCAATAGCTTCCGTGCATAACTTTTCTATATCACCGATAGTTGTATCTGGTTTTACACAGGTATGATCAATATATTCAGTTAACTCCATATCTTCTTAAACTTGCGTAAAATTAGGGATTAAGTAAAACTTTATTTTATAAATGGGAATTTTCCCAATTAATCATTTGTTATATTTATCGCCTGATTTAAACACCAAAACCAAAATCCATGCAAAAAATAAAATTGCTGTTAATGGGGCTTATCCTTTCGGGAACCTCACTTTTAGTAAATGCCCAGGCAACTTTTCCGGTAAATGATGTAGCCAGCCCCAAAGATGGTTGCTACGCATTTACCAATGCAAGCATTGTTAAAGATGCACAAATCACCCTGCAAAATGCAACGCTGGTAATACGCCGCGGAAAAATTGAAGCAGTTGGTAACAGTATTGCCATACCCAAAGATGCAGTGGTAATTGACTGCAATGGCAAATATATTTACCCCGCCTTTATAGATATTTACAGCGACTATGGAATGCCTTCCGCTCCTGTTCAGCCAGTAGCAGGCGGCGCAGGCGGTTTTTTTCGTACTCAGCAAATCACATCTAACACCAAAGGTGCTTATGGTTGGAACCAGGCTATAAAACCCGAGACAGAAGCCTACAAAATTTTTACTGCTGATGATGCCAAGGCAAAAGCATTGCGTGATATTGGTTTTGGCTCAGTACTTACCCATCAGAAAGATGGTATTGCCCGTGGCACCGGTGCATTTGTATCGCTTGCCAATCAGCCCGACAATTTTGTTTTGATAAAAGACAAAGCATCAGCAAATTATTCTTTTAACAAGGGTACATCGGCTCAAAGCTATCCCAGCTCTATGATGGGTATGATTGCTTTATTGCGACAAACTTATTTAGATGCTCAATGGTATAAGAATAGCCCGGCTTCGGAAGGTGTGAACCTGTCTTTAAAAAGCTGGAACGATAACCAATCACTTCCGCAGATTTTTGATGCCAGTGACAAATGGAATGATTTACGGGCTGATAAAATCGGCGACGAATTTGGTGTTCAATACATCATTAAAGGCGGAGGAAATGAATACCAGCGCATAAAAGAAATGGCCGACTCAAAAGCTTCCTTCATCTTATCATTGAATTATCCTGCTCCCATGGATGTTGATGACCCCAACGATTTACGCTTTGTTGGCCTGGATGATTTGAAGCATTGGGAACTTGCTCCATCAAATCCGGCAGCTTTCGAAAAAGCAGGAATTAATTTTTGTTTAACCACTGCTGATCTTACCAATGTAACCGAGTTTATGGCCAACCTGCGCAAAGCCATTGAATATGGATTAACAGAACCTAAAGCATTGGAAGCACTTACAAAAACACCAGCCAGTCTGTTAGGTGTGTATGATAAAGTTGGCAGCCTTGATGCAGGAAAAATTGCAAATTTCATAATTACCAACGGACCAATATTTGCTGAAAAAACAATGCTTTTACAAAACTGGACACAGGGTATAAAAAATGCGGTAAAAGATGAAAACTGGTACGATGTAAAAGGCAGTTATAGTTTAATGACCAACAGCGTTGGTGGCGCAAGAGCTTTTTCTCTTGAGCTGAAAGATGCCGGTGTAGCCAGTTTCATTAGCAAAGATACTTTAACAGGTAAATATAGTCATGATGGTAAAATAGTAAAACTGAGTTATACCGAAGGGCGTGGGCCTAATGCAAAAGAAACCATTTTAAGCGGCGTTGCAAACGGCAATACCTGGAATGGCCGTGGAAGCGATGCACAGGGAAATTTATTTACCTGGACTGCAACTTTTGATAAAAAAATGGAAGCCAAAGCTGACAGCATAAAACCAAAACAACCCTTAGCGCTGGGTAAAGTAACTTATCCTTTTTTAAGTTATGGTTGGGAAGAAATGCCGAAGGCTGAAAATCTCCTGATTAAAAATGCAACTGTTTGGACCTGTGAGAAAGATGGTAAATTAGATAATACTGATGTGTTAGTTAAAGCAGGAAAAATTGTTGCCGTTGGAAAAAATTTAACCGATGCAACAGCAAGGGTTATTGATGGCACCGGCAAACATGTTACCGCCGGTGTTATTGATGAGCACTCTCACATAGCTGTAGCATCCTATAATGAAGGCGGACAAAGTGTTACTTCCGAAGTAAGGATTGGCGACAACCTCAACCCGGAGGATATGAATATTTACCGCCAGCTTAGTGGTGGTGTTACCAGTTCTCATATTCTGCATGGATCGGCCAACAGCATTGGCGGACAAACCCAATTAATAAAGCTTCGCTGGGGTGCTAATGACCAGGATTTAAAATTTGCAGGTGCTGATGGGTTTATAAAATTTGCGCTGGGTGAAAATGTAAAAAGAAGTCCGGCCACAACAGGCAATACCCGTTTTCCTGATACAAGGATGGGTGTTGACCAGGTTTTTATGGATGCCTTTCAACGGGCAACCGATTACCAGAATGCAATGAAAGCTGCCGGTACAAAAGGTAATGTGAGAAGGGATCTGGAACTGGATGCACTGGTAGAGATCATGAATAAGAAAAGATTTATTACCTGTCACTCCTACGTACAGAGCGAAATTAATGCGGCTATGAAAGTGGGCGATAAATTCGGTTTTACCTTCAACACCTTCACCCATATTTTAGAAGGATATAAAGTTGCAGATAAAATGAAAGCACATGGTTCAAATGTGTCAACCTTCAGCGATTGGTGGTATTATAAGATGGAAGTGGTAGATGCCATTCCTTACAACGCATACATCATGAACAAAGTTGGATTGAATGT
>JBKJLT010000251.1:0-19980 GCA_046596765.1 Ferruginibacter sp.
CATTTTAAACAGGACATTCCAAAAGTTACCGTTGCCATCCGTGATATTATAGAAGCCCAGCAAAAAACAAATAGCGAGTTACAAAAAGCACAGCAAAGTTTTTGGGAAATGGCAAAAGTGAGCATTAACCCCGAGATTAGTGAAGATGATATTAAAGAGATGATGATACAGCACATACTAAGTGCCGATATTTTTAATACCATTTTTGATGAGCCGCATTTTCACCAGGAAAATAATATAGCACGGGAACTTAATACCGTAATTGAAACTTTTTTTACCGGCAATGTGCGCCGCCAAACCCTGGGCAGCATAAAACATTATTACGATACCATTAATGCCCGTGCGGCAAGTATTGCCGACCACCACGAAAAACAAAAGTTTTTAAAAGTAGTGTACGAGGCTTTTTACAAAGGCTACAACCCCAAGGCTGCCGACAGGCTGGGCATTGTATATACACCCAACGAAATTGTGCAGTTTATGATACGCAGCACCGATTACCTGCTGCACAAACATTTTGGCAAAACCCTGGGCGATAAAAATGTGGAGATACTTGACCCCGCCACCGGCACCGGCACTTTTATTACCGATATTATAGATTACCTGCCCAAAGCAAAGCTGGCGCATAAATACAAGCACGAGCTGCACGCCAATGAACTGGCCATATTGCCATATTATATTGCCAACCTAAATATTGAATATACCTACAAACAAAAAATGGGTGCCTACGAGCAGTTTGATAACCTGTGTTTTGTAGATACGCTTGATAACACCGGCTTTAACTGGGCAGGCAAGCAGGGCGATTTATTTGGTGTAAGTGCCGAGAATGCACAGCGTATAAAAAGACAAAATGATAAAAAGATAAGTGTAATTATTGGTAACCCGCCTTACAATGCCAAGCAGGAAAATTACAATTACCAAAATGCAAACAGGGCTTATAAGGAAATTGATAAACGAATAAAAGATACCTACATAAAACAGGGAACTGCACAAAACCAGATTGTAGTGTATGATATGTACACCAGGTTTTACAGGTGGGCAATGGACAGGATAGATGACAAAGGGATAATAGCATTAATTACAAACAGAAGTTTTATTGATGGCAGGGCTTTTGATGGATTTAGAAAATTAGTGGCAAGTGAATTTAATGATATTTACATTATAGATTTAGGTGGAGACGTAAGAATGAATCCAAAATTATCTGGTACAAAAAACAATGTATTTGGAATACAAACCGGTGTGGCAATAATGTTTTTGGTTAAAAAGAATAATAAGTTTATTGCAGAAACCAAAAAGGAATTTAAAGAATTGAAAAATCTATTCCCCATTTTAGAAGAACCTGTTATTGAATATAAACAAAAGCTTTACTACTCCAATGAAAATGCGAGGATTCATTATATACGCAGGCCCGAAATGGAGTTGGCAAAAGAGAAACTTGCATGGCTGAGCCAAACCGAATTCGATGTTTTGATACATGAATTTGATTTATTGCAACCCGATAAAAACAATAACTGGATAAACCATAGTGAAAATAGTTGGGAAGATCTGCTTCCTGTTATAAACAAAGAAGTAAAGGCAGGTAAAAGTGATGAAGCAATATTTAAATTGTTTTCAAGAGGTGTAGGAACTTATAAAGATGATTGGATGTATGATGTTACAAAAAAGGGTCTCATTACAAAAGTAAAATACTTCATTAATATTTATCAGGAAACCTTAAAAAACAAAGCAAGCCTTTTACGAAACACAATAAAGTGGGATGCTGACTTAGCCAGTTATTCCGAAAGAGGCATTGAAAAAAAGTTTGAAATTGAGAAAGTGGCAGAATGTTTATATCGGCCATTCTACAAACTATCTTATTATTTAGACAAACATTTAACAGGCAGAACTTATCAATGGTTTGAAATTTATAAAGCTGATAAACCGGCTAACTATTATATTATTATTCCGGGGTTATCATCGCCCAAAGATTTTTTTCTACTATCTTCCAAAAACATTGTTGATTTAAATTGTTTACCGGCGGGTTGCCAATGCCTGCCTCTTTACACCTACAATTTAAAAGGTGAAAAAGTTTACAACATAACCGGTTGGGCTACTAAACAATTTCAAAATTATTATAAGGATGGATTAATTTACGAGAAAGAAATTTTTCATTATGTATATGCTGTATTGCATAATCCTGCTTATCTTATAAAGTATCAATCGAATTTAAAAAGAGAATTTCCTCACATTCCTTTATACAAAGATTTTTACAAGTGGGTGCATTGGGGTGAGGAATTAATGGAATTGCATATCAGGTACGAAAAAGCAACACCTTATAAACTTACAAGAAAAGAGATTGCTAACAAAGAGCAACCCAAAGCTAAACTAAAAGCCATAAAAGAAACTGGCAGCATTGTACTGGATGATAATACCGAACTGCATGGCATACCACCAACAGCATGGCTTTACAAACTCGGTAACCGCAGCGCATTAGAATGGATACTGGATCAATACAAAGAAAAGAAACCAACAGACCCAACCATTGCAGAAAAATTCAACACCTACAAATTTGCCGATTATAAAGAACAGGTAATTGATTTGCTGATGAGGGTTTGTACGGTGAGTGTGGAGACGATGAAGGTGGTAACTGTAATGGATTCTGGCCAAAACCTTTGAACCGAATTTTTTTTCGCCTTGAAGATTTCCTTGTTGCGTAGTTAAGTGTAGATACTTTCGCAATATACATCGCAAATTACACACCAAATGTTGCAAAATGTATTTTTGACAAAAAAATTGCTTTTTTCGAAAACTACAGCTCTGTCCTGGTTTTAATTTTATCCAATTTCAAATCTAATTTTCCCGTATTTTCACCCCTCAAAAACTTATCACTCATGCCTAAACCATCCCCAACAACCTACCCCGAATATTTTAAAAAATATGTTGATCAGGTACCGGAGGAAGACCTGTTAACCGGATTCCAAAATCAGTTACCGGCTATAAAGGAATTGCTGAACTCCATAACCGAAGAAAAATCTTTGCATGCATACGATACCGGCAAATGGACCCTAAAGGAACTATTGCAACACATGATTGATACCGAAAGAATTTTCAATTACCGTGCATTGGCCATTGCCCGTAAAGAAACAGCATCGTTACCCGGCTTTGATGAAAATTTATATGCAGATAATTCAAATGCCAACAACAGGGCCTGGCAGGATATGGTAGCTGAATTTTTAGCTGTACGCAGCTCTACAGAATTACTGTACAAAAGCTTTACAGATGAAGCCCTTGCTGCTTCAGGCATATCCAACAACAACCCCGTTACCGTTATCAGCCTTGGTTTTATAACACTGGGGCATTTTTATCATCACAAGAATGTAATACAGGAAAGGTACCTGTGATAATACTTTGCCGGAATATAAAAGCTGTCAGCCTGAGCTTGTCGAAGGCGGGTTTGCATTAGTGAAGTGCTTCAAACTTTAGCACCGCCTTCGACAAGCTCAGGCTGACAGTAAAAATTATAACCAGTGGCCACATTTTTTTTCAAACAAAATGCTTAATCAACAAAACAAAAATGCCGTCGCTTAATTGCAACGGCATTTTCAATTTTTACTTTTTAATTTTAATTTTCTTTGTTTGTTTGTTGTTGATTAACTTTTGCAGTAGCGCTCTGCGTTATCATATTGTTCATCACCTTCATGGTTTCATCAATATAAATATCACTGCTTACTCTTTTAAGCCAGGCTTTATTTTTGTCAACCTTTTCTTTTGCTGCATTAATAACATTCAAATCAACCTGAATATTTTTTACACTCAATTCTTTATTCATTTTAAACAGGTCTTCCAGTTCCTTTTGTTTTACTTTTACCAGTTTCTGTTCTTCGCGGTACTTATTTAAATTTAAAGGATAGGCTTTGTCATTGTACCTTTCAAGCCAGTCGGCGGTTTCTTTTATTTTGTTAAAAGTAGGATTTTTAGCAATTTGGGCATCGGTATATTTAACAACCACATCGTTGCTGATGGTGCTTGTCCATGGTTTGTATTCAGACCTGGCAATTTCATCCCAGGGTAAAGCTGCAGTATTATCTTTCTCTCTGAACTTTAAATTTTCATACTTGTCGGGAACAACAATATCAGGTATAACACCTTTTAACTGCGTAGCTCCACCATTAACGCGGTAAAATTTCTGCAGGGTAAGTTTAACCGAGCCCAGGTCTTCCACATTTTTATTAGAGAAAATAGCGTTCTCGCTTTCGGGATTTAAAGGAATATTGCGCTGCACTGTTCCCTTACCATAAGTTGATGAACTGCCGATAACAATGCCTCGTTTATAATCCTGTATGGCTGCTGCAAATATTTCAGATGCGCTTGCACTAAACTCATCTACCATCACCGTTAACGGGCCTGTATATAAAACTGATTTGTCTTTATCTTTCCATTGGTAAGGCTTATCTTCGCCGCGGCCTTTCACCACGCAAACCGGGCCATCTTCAATAAACAAACCAACCATTTTTACCACTTCGGGTAATGAACCTCCGCCATTACCACGCAGGTCCATAATAATGCCTTCCACATTTTCTGCTTTCAGTTTTTCAATTTCCTTAGCCACATCTTCCGAACATTTGGCACCGTTTGGATCGGCAAAATCAACATAAAATTCAGGTAACCAGATATAACCAACTTTGCGGTCGCCATTGATGATAGCACTTTTTGCAAACGTATCATCTAATTTTATTTCATCTCTTGCAATGGATAATACTTTTACAGTACCATCCGATCTTCTGATAGTTAATTTTACAATTGACCCTTTTGAAGCGCCCCGTATCAGCTTAACAGCATCCGTTACTGAATAACCTGTAACATCCACCGGTTCATCATTTCCCTGTCCCACTTTAATAATTTCATCTTCGGGTTTTAGTTCACCTGCTTTCCAGGCGGGGCCGCCCGAAATAAGGTTAGCTATCTTTATTTTGCCATCATCTTCTTTAAGCTGGGCACCAATTCCATAAAAGCTGCCTTTCATAGATTCGTCGAATGAGCGCTTATCAACAGGCGCAAAATAATCGGTATGCGGATCCATAGTGCCGGTAATGGCATTTACAAATGTGCTGAAATTTTCATCGTTATTTTCACGGGTTATTTTGGTAGCAAAAAAACGGTCCATCTGTCTCTTCACAGCTTCTCTTGCTTCCCTTTCCAGGGTTGAGTCGGCCTTAAATTTAAAATTTGCCGAATCTTTATTTTTTTCTCTTGTTTCGAGTGCTGTAATATAACGATCCAATGCCAGGAATTTCAGGCGTTTTCTCCAGATTTCCTTTCTTTCTGCATCTGTTTTAGGATTGTTTAATTTCTCCCTGTCAAGCATTACATCCTCATCTTTGGTAAAATCAAAAGGCTTTGCAAGAATATCGTTGAACAATAAAGCTCCTTCTTTTAAGCGGCTAATATACACCTGGCTGATGGTGAAAAAAGAAACCAGTTCGGCCCCGTGAATTTCATCATCAATCTTACTTTCAAATTTTTTAAAACCATCAATATCACCTTGCAAAAAAATGTTTTTATCGCCATCAATATCATTCAGGAATTTTTTTAAAACCTGCTTAGAAAAATCATCATTAATGGTTTTCGGGCTGTAATGTCCCTGCTCAAGCAACACGCCTACATTACGTATAATACGGGTGTACTTTGATTTTGGGTTATCATTATCGGTACTTCCCTGGCTTTTGAAAGCTAAAAAAACACTGGCAACCGTAAGTACCAGTATCACGGGTATGAATTTTTTACTCATCATAAATTGCGCAATTTTTTGCATAATGTAAAAATAAAGGAAAACCCTTGTTTACAGTGATGATTAACGTAAACTACCAGACTAATGTTTTGTTAAACAAGATTTTGTGGAAAACGACATGGATGAACGGTAATACCAAATATAATTTCATAATAAGCCATTGTGCGTTGGCTGAAATTATGTGCTAAGGCTTTGAGCGTAAGCTTTTGGTAAATACCGGTTGGCCTATCTAAAAAGTACAATCGGTATAAATGAATGTCTTTATCCTGTAAAACAATAACGTCTTTAAATATCTAACCAAAAAAATCCCCGGTAAAACCAGGGATTTTTTTATTGGGTAATCGAGGGGGCTCGAACCCCCGACCCTCAGAATCACAATCTGATGCTCTAACCAACTGAGCTACGACTACCGTTTTTAACCGGCTGCCCGCCCGGATGAATTCCGTTCGGACGTGGCAAAAATAAAGAAAAAGCCCGCTCCTTCAAAATACATTTTGAGGAGCCTTTTTTAAAGGCTTACTTTTGCACCCCAATTAATTTTTTACATGAGTTTACTGCAATATATTTTACCGCTTCTATTATCCAGTTTCACCGGCTGGTTTGTTATCTGGATATGCATTAAACTTTTATTCAGGCCACTAAAACCCATTACTGTTGCAGGTTTTAACATACAGGGCATACTGCCTGCCAGCCAGCAACTGATTGCAGAAAAAATTGGCAAAATGGTAAGCACAGAGTTATTTTCTTTTGATGCTCTACAGCAAAGAGTAACTGATCCCGAAAACTTTAATAAGCTGAAACCCGAAATTGAAACGCATATTGACAGTTTTTTAAGAGTGCGGTTAAAAGATACTTTTCCTATGCTTTCTATGATGATTGGCGATAAAACCATTAACCAGTTAAAAACTGCTTTTTTAACCGAATTGGAAACGCTGTTTCCGGCAGTGATGAAAAGCTATGTAACTAACCTGAAAAAAGACCTTGATATTGAAAAAGAAGTTTCTGAAAAAATTACCGGGTTCTCTATCATCAAAGTAGAAAATCTGATTTATAAATCGGCAGGCAAGCAACTCAGCAGGTTTTATTTGCTCGGTGCAATTATTGGATTTTTAACCGGATGCCTGCACATACTTCTCAATAGCCAACTATTTAGCTGATGTTTTGTTAATACCCATGTATTTCCCAATTTAATACTACCACTCATCACCTTAATTGTCATGGGTTTGACATTTTTAGGGGTTCTTTGCAAAAAATTGTTTTACGTATAGAAAATTATTAATTAATGACACATTCGATGAGATTTGTTTTAAGCTGCTTTTTTGCATTAAGTTTTACCGTTACACAGGCGCAAATGCCAGGTGGTGGTGGCCGTGCCCAAATGGGCGGACAAAATATGAACATGGGGCATTTTTATGGTAAGATAATTGACTCTGCCAGTAATAAGCCATTGGAGGCTGTATCAGTGCAGCTTATTCAAAACAAGTTCGATACTGTAACTAAAAAGCGTAAAGATGTAGTTGCAGGAGGTATGTTAACCACCAAAAAAGGAGAATTCAGTATTGAGAACATAAATATTATGGCGCAGTACAAATTGAAAATTACTGCCATTGGCTTTAAACCCTACGAAACAAAAGTAGCTTTTCAATTAAATATGGCAGGTGCAAAACCAGGCGATATGAGCAGCATGTTAAACGCCGTAGATAAAGACCTGGGTAATATTAAATTGGAAACCGATGTAAAACAATTGCAGGATGTAACCGTAAGCGCCAGCAAAGCCCTGCTTGAAATGAAAATTGACCGCAAGGTTTTTAATGTGGAGAAAAATCTTACCAGCGTTGGCGGTACGGCTGTTGATGTTATGAAAAATGTGCCTTCGTTAAATGTGGATATTGATGGTAATGTAAGCTTACGCAATGCTGCCCCGCAAATATTTGTTGATGGCAGGCCCACTACCCTTACATTAGACCAGATACCGGCAGATGAAATTGCCAGCGTTGAAATCATCACCAATCCATCGGCAAAATTTGATGCCAGTGGCGGCGGTGCAGGAATATTAAATATTGTGATGAAAAAAAACAAGAAGGCCGGTTACAATGGAAATATCAATGCCAGCATAGATTCAAGGTTACGCCCTGCTTTTGGTGGCGATATCAACGTAAAACAAAGTAAGATCAACTTTTTTGCAAGGGGCAGGTTAAACTACCGTAAATCCATCAGCACAAACATAAGCGACCGAACCAATTTTTTAAACAACGATACTACTTCGCTGTTTTTGCAAAACAATAAACCAATCAGCAAAGGGTATTTTGCTTTTTTAAGAGGCGGTTTTGATTATTTTATTGATAATAGAAATACAATTACTGTTGGCGGTATGTTTGTAAAAGGGCAGTTTAACAATACAGATTACATCAACATGGAAAGGGATACGCTTTATAAAAACAACCTGCTATTGAAAGATTTTGGGGCCAGAGATACCAGAACATCTTTTCAGTTCAGAAATGTTGGGGCCAGCCTCAGTTTCAAACATAATTTTGCCAAAGCAAATAAAGAGTGGACGGTAGATGCAAATTACAATAGCAGTAAAAATGATAACGCAGGCGATTACAGAACCCAATATTTTTATACCAATAACAACCCTAAAACCGCAGCAATAGTTGAACGCACCGGTGGTGCAGGAACAACTAAATTCTTTACTGCCCAGTCAGATTTTGTAAATCCCATTTCAGAAAATATTAAATTGGAAATGGGTGCAAGAGCTGCTGTGAGAAATTATGAAAGCACCTCATCAAACTATGTACAGGACGGAACAGGAAAATATGTGTTGATTCCCGGCTTTAGTAATGACTATAAATTTACTGACCAGGTGTACGCTGCTTACATGACTTTTAGTCAAAAAATAAAAAAGTTTACTTACCAGCTTGGATTAAGGGCCGAAAGCTCCAGCTATACCGGAACCCTGCTCAGTACCAAGCAGCAATTTAAAAATGATTACCCATTTAGCTTGTTCCCTAGCGCCTTCCTTACTTACAAGCTCAATGATAAATCAGATATACAGTTAAATTATTCCCGTAAAATAAACAGGCCTAATTTTTTCCAGTTACTACCTAACTACGATATTTCCGACCCCTTAAATTTATCAATAGGAAATCCTAACCTGGTTCCGGAATTTACCAACTTGGCGGAAATATCTTACCAGAATCAGCTAACCAAAAAAACAAGTTTCCTGGCTACTGCATATTTTAAAAATACCAATGATTTAATTACCAACTACCAGTACCGAGATAAAAACCCTGACCCCAATGCCAAACCTGATACTGTGTTAATCACTTCGTATGCTAATGCAAACACCAGTTATAATGTAGGTTTGGAGTTAACAACCAAAACCAAATTAACCAAGTGGTGGGATTTTAGTGTGAATGTAAACCTCTATAATTCCACACTAAAAGCAGGGGTTATTACCGGCGGTGCAGATAATTCGCAATTGAGCATGTTTGGGAAAATAAACAATTCCTTTACACTTCCTAAAAATTATTCAATTCAGTTAAGCGGAGATTACCAGGCCAAAACAATTTTACCTCCAAACAGCAGGGGTAGTGGCGGCGGTGGTATGATGATGATGTGGGGCGGCACTCAGGTTGGTGCACAGGGCTATATAAAACCAAACTACGGTATTGATATTGCCATTAAAAAAGATTTTATGAAGAACAAAGCTGCATCTTTAACCCTGCAGATGAATGATATTTTCAGAACTAAATTGTATGCAACCCATTCGGAATCGCAATATTTTGTACAGGATAACAGCCGCCGCAGAGACCCACAGGTTTTACGGCTGAACTTTAATTACCGTTTTGGTAAAATGGATGTTTCGTTGTTTAAAAAGAAAAGTATGAAAGGCGAAATGGAGAGTATGCAGAATGGATCACAGGGAATGGGGAATTAATACAAACAGATAATTATATTTTTAGAGCCACCTAACCGGTGGCTTTTTAATTGGCAGGCTTTTCAAGCTTTAATACTTTTACATCCATCTTTTAATTTTTTAGCATTATTTTGCCGAAGCAAAAATCTATTATGAAGCAAATCAATTTCAGGCAGGCAATACCACATCTGGTTGCCATCGTTATCTTTTTATTACTCTCGGTAATTTTAACCAAGCCGGCACTTGAAGGCAAGGCTGTGCAGCAAAACGATGTTATACAGTGGAGGGCAATGGCCAACCAATCCATTGAGTTTAATGAAAAATATGGCCATTTACCAAAATGGACAAACAGCATGATGGGTGGTATGCCCGGTTACCAGATAGCATTGGGGCCTAAAAAACCGATGAGCATTAATTTAGGTTATATACAAAGTGTTGTAACGCTCGGGCTACCCAAACCGGTGTACTACCTGTTTTTAGCCGCACTGTGTTTTTACCTGTTGTGCATTGTTATTGGTATTAACCCGTGGATAGGCATTCTCGGCGGCATAGCTTATGCCTATTGCTCTTACAACCCTGTATTGATTGCTGGTGGCCACGATACCAAACTTTTATCAATGGCTTATGCACCGGCTGTACTTGCCGGGCTTCAATTAATTTTTAAAAAGAATTACTGGATGGGGGCTGCAGTGTTACTGATATCCGGTGTGTTATTACTGGGGCAAAACCACCAGCAGATTGTTTATTATACTTTACTGATGGCAGTGTTCAACACCATTCCTTTTATTGTAAAAACCATCCGGGAAAAACAAATAAAACATCTGGCTATAGCAGGTGTAATAAGCATTGGCGTAGCTGCTCTTATTCTGGGCACAATGACTTTTGGATATTGGCCAACCTACGAAATGAGTAAAGAAACCATGCGTGGCGGCCGTAGTGAACTTACGCAAAAAGATAAAAAGAACGAAACCAAGGGTGGGCTTGATAAGGATTATGCTTTTCAATGGAGTTATGGCAAAGCCGAAACCATGACCTTGCTTGTACCCAATGCTTTTGGCGGTAGCAGTGCTGAAGGATTGGGAGAAGAATCGAAAGCCATTGCTGTTTTACAGGAAAATGTGCAAACTTTGCCACAAGGATTTGCCCAGCAGATTGCTCAATCATCACCCATGTATTGGGGCGAATTGCTGAGTACACAGGGTACAGTTTACCTGGGCGCAATGGTTTGTTTATTATTTTTACTTGGAGCTTTCTTTTCTAAAAGTGAGCACAGGTGGTGGCTGGTTGCTTTAACCGTTTTTGGAATTGTTTTAGCATGGGGCAAAAATTTTGAAGCAGTAAATTATTTCCTGTTCGATCATCTTCCTTTTTATAAAAAATTCAGGGCACCTTCTATGGCGTTGGTTATACCGCAGCTTTCAGCGGCTTTACTGGCAGTTATATTTTTAGATGAGTTTATTAAAACCGAAAAACAAAAGTTATGGCCGCTGTTTAAAAAATGCCTATATGTTACCGGTGGCGTTGTGTTTGTAATGGCATCGTTTTATTTCTTTGCCGATTTTAGCAATACTGCCACAGGCGAGCTGCGTAAAAGTGTAAATGAAGCATTACAGGGCAAGGGTGGCGATTTTGCAAGGTCTTATTTCAGCGCATTAAAAGCTGACCGCCAATCTTTTTACCTAAGCGATATGTGGCGTTCGTTAGGCTTTATTGCTGTACTGGTTGCTGTACTTTTCCTGTATGCAAAAAACCTGATTAAGCCGGTTATTGTTTACGCAGCACTCATTCTTTTTTGTACAATAGATTTAATGGGTGTAAGCAAGCGGTATTTAAAAGAAGAAAACTTTATTGAGCCAGCCGAACTTGAAAGTGGCTATGCAGATACCCGTGCAGATTTGCAGATAAAGCAGGACACCGGTTATTACAGGGTTTTAAACCTGGCTTTTCCAAATGGACAGGGAGGATATGCATTTGATATCAGCAACTCATTTAACGATGCAATCGCATCTTATAAACATAATACCATTGGTGGTTATAGTCCTGCCAAACTTGGCCTTTACCAGGATTTGATTGAAAGGCAAATCACTAAAAACATACAGGCTTGGGCTACAAACCAGATGGCTAAAGACAGTTTTCCGGTGCTGAACATGCTTAACATGAAATATGTGATAGTGCCCGATCAAAGAGACCCTAAACAAACGCAGGCAATTCCCAATCCTTTTGCTATGGGCAGTTGCTGGCTGGTTAACGAAGTAAAGTTTGTTAAGAATGCTGATGAAGAAATGAAGGGCCTGGACTCTTTTGATCCCAAACAGGTGGCCTTTGTTGATGAAAGATTTAAGTCTGCGGTTCCATTCACTCCCGTTGCTGATTCAACAGCTACTATTAAATTAATTGAGAATAAAAATGATGAAATAAAATATGAATTTAATGCGGCTACCAACCAGTTTGCGGTGTTCAGCGAAATTTATTATCCATCTGGATGGGAAGCTTATATTAACGGTAAAAAAACACCTTATTGCAAAACCGATTATGCGTTAAGAGGTTTGGCTATACCTGCCGGCAAGCACAGTATTGAATTTATTTTTGATCCGGCTTCTGTAAGGGTTGGAGAAAGTATCTCCAGGTATTCTTACATCGTTTCGGTACTATTTATTTTATTGTGCTTTTTTATGGCATGGAAAAACAGGAAGAAACCAACAGCAGATTCAAAAAGTGATAGCGCAACAGTTTAAACAGTTGTCATGTTGAGGCACTCATAAAAAGACCTAGCTCTTTACAGATGACAGTGGAATGATTTAAGAAGATTGTCAGGGTGAGGCACTTATAAAAATATTTTAAGCTCTTTGCAAATGACAAACTCAGCTATAAAAAGGGTGTCAGGGTGAGCTTGTCGAACCCGGTTTGCTGTGATAAACCCGCCTTCGACAGCACTTCGTCAAGCTCAGTACAGGCTGACAGCCTAATAGTTTGAAAGTGAAAGCTTTAAAATACTTGTCATTAGTGCCGTCAAAACGGCATCGAACCCGGCTTAATCAAGTGAATCCGCCTTCGACAAGCTCAGGCTGACAGCTTTTCCAATTGAGAAAGTACTTAAAAAACGCATAAGCAATTGAATACAAAACGATCATTTACATTTATTGAGCCGCATGATGATCTGGCTCAGTTACTGAATGAAAAAGCAAATCAATTATACAGAACGCTAAAAAATCTGAATATTGATGAACTGGATTTTGATGAATTTGGTAAATACTATTTCGGCAATCATCATGGAGGGCGGCGTTTGTTTTTTTCGATACAAAGCAGTGCCGATATCATTTACCAGTCTGTAAAAAGAATCAATAAACCCATTGCTTCAATCAGCCTTTTAGATTACGGCGCCGGTTTGGGAACACTTTTTTTACTGGCAAGCCAGGTTGGTTTTAAGCAGGTTTATTACAATGATTATTTTGAAAGCTGGACCAGCAATGCCCGTAAACTCTGCACTAAACTCAATATCAGCATTGCAGGTTTTATCACTGGCGATATAAATGCGGTGATTGATTATGGAAAATCAAATCACGCCAATTTTGATATTGTGGCTTCCCGCAATGTAGTGGAGCATATTTACAATCTGCGTGATTTTTATACAAAACTTTATCAGAGCGGCCTAACTACTATTTGTTACAGCACAACAACAGCCAATTATCATAATATAGCCATGCGGTTAAAACATTACAGGTTACACCGTAAAGTTGAAGCCGCCCAATTTAAAAAGCAACGTGCAGAATGTATAAAGGAATTAAAACCATCCGCAACCACAACCGATATAAAACAATTAGTTGAAATAACCCGTGGCCGTGCTTTTGATGATTTTACCAGGGCAGTAGAATTATACTTTAAAAAAGAGCCGGTATCGTCTGTTGAATTCCTGCTTACCAATACCTGCGATTACAAAACCGGTGTATGGGCGGAGAATTTACTTACCTGCCAAAACTATAAAACCATTATTGAGGATGCAGGATTTTCTTTTGATTATACGCCGGGTTTTTGGGACACACACTACAAATATTCACTTGCAAATTTTATCACCTCTTGCTTTAACAGCATCATAAAAGCGGTTGGCAAAAAAGGAATTTATTTTTCACCTTTTGTAAATGTTGTGGCAATAAAAGCTGAATGAAAAGCGATACTGTAAATATTGCAAGTCTGGTTTCTTACAAATTTTTGCCGGCACAAATGGGCGGACAAAAATGTATTGCCCTTTTTAACCGTTATCTCAGTAAAACCCAAAACCTGGCTTGTGTGGGTGTACAGGAAAACGAAACGGTTTACGAAACGGAATACCCGGTACACAATATTTTAAGCAACAGTAAACTGCGGTATATCAACCTGTTTTATTTTTTTACAATAAAACGTTTTATCAAGCAGCATAAAATTACACACCTTATTATTGAGCATCCTTATTATGGCTGGCTGGGTATTTTATTAAAGTGGAGTTGCAACATAAAACTGATCGTGCATTCGCATAATATAGAATCACAACGCTTTAAATCGCTTGATAAATGGTGGTGGGGCGTATTATGGCATTATGAAAGATTTGTACACAGAATTGCCGACCACAGTTTTTTTATCCAGGGCAATGACAAAAATTATGCAATAGACAAATTTAACCTGAACCCCAAAAAATGCTTGATTGTTACTTATGGGGTTGAACTGAGTGCAGCACCTTCAGCAACTGAAAAAAAAGCTGCAAAAGCATATTTATGTAATACGCATGGAATTGCTGCCGATGAAAAAATACTACTCTTCAATGGTTCACTGGGTTATGCACCAAACCTGGATGCCGTTAAAGCAATACTTAATAAAATAAATCCACTGCTACGGGCCGAAAATAATTTTAAATATAAGATCATCATTTGCGGTAATAAACTTCCGGATGAATACAAAGGCTTAGCCGATTACAAAGACAAAAATATAATTTATGCCGGATTTGTGGAAGACATAACCACTTACTTTAAAGGTGCCGATATTTTTATTAACCCGGTTATTGAAGGCGGTGGCATTAAAACTAAGGTTGTAGAAGCGCTTGGGTTCGATCTTTCAGTTATCAGTACTCAATCTGGTGCTACTGGTATTGATGTGGCAGAGACAGGCAAGAAAATGATTGTAATTGAAGATGGCGATTGGAACGAATTTGCCCTGCAAATTATTTTAATGGACAGTTCTGTCAATATACCAGCTTCTTTTTTTGATGAATTTTTTTGGGGAAATATAATTGGCAAAACAGAAAATGTATTTGCGCAACCGTAAATGCTTCAAACTATTTCCGCTTATCAGTTTTCCTTTTAATCCAGAATAACTTTCCTGTACTCATTAATAAATTTCTCTTTGGTAAAATTGCCACAGGCATAGTCATACCCGTTTTTTGAAATGGTTTGCAGATCACCGTATTTAGATATGATATCCTGAAGCTTTGATACTGCTTCTTCAACAAGCAATGTTTCATCATTCACTTCATTTATCAAAAACCCGTTATAGCCATCTTTTACATGCTCAGGAATAGCATCAACATTTACAACAAAAGGTATCGCACCAAAAGCCATGGCCTCCATAATAACAATAGGAAAACCTTCAAAGGCAGAGGTCATCAGCAAAATATCATTTTCTTTATGAAACCTGTATATTTCTTCGCCGCCTTTAAGTTTTCCTACATAAGTGCCGTCATTAATGAGTTCTGCAGGCAACTCTGTTTCAAAAGACCCGGCAAGTTTAAACGTCACATTTAATTTCAACTCCCTGCATTTCTGAATTATTTTTACAATCAGCCATACTCTTTTTTGAGGGCCTCCCCTGCCGGCATAATAAATTTTAAGTGGCAGATTAAAATGTTTTTCAGGCAGTTCAGCCGGTATATATTCCAGGCAATTGGAGATTGTATAAAGCCTTTGCAAATATTTTTCCGGTATTCCAAATGACTGATAACATGCAGCAAATTGTTTTTTAAAAGTATCTGCAATAATTATTCTTGTATCAATGAATTGAATAAAGGGGGCCCAAACCCAGGTAAACTTCGGGTCGTGCATGTGTATCAATTCAAGTATTTTGATGTGGCGGCTGATATGCGGCGTTAATTTATAACCAAAGTTGCATTGGCCTATAAAAATAACCGGCGCTTGCTTCTGGCTGTTAATATACCGGCTGCATGCTCCCCTGTAAACAAAGCTGGCCCAGTATATCCACTTATTATCCGTCCACTTATTTATCTCCTTAATGGTAACATGCGGCAATGCAAAAAAATGCTTCATGCCGTCATTGGCCGAATTTTTTGTAAAATATATGATTACTTTTTTGTCGGCAACTGCCTTTATTATTTCAGCATTCACCCTTTCGGCACCGCCAATTCCATAAGAAGGGAAAAAGAAGAAAATATCGTATTGCTGTTTGAGTGGGTTGATTAAAGCAATACATTTTCCAAGCAGTACAAAGGGATACATCATTACCTGCTCAACATTTCTTTTATAGAAAAATATGGAGTACAGGTTTTTGCTGAACCAACCTTTACTTGTTTTTGAAATCATCGGCTTCTGTAAATAAAGTTGAAATTTAAAGCTTAAAAAGCATATCTCAATTATTCTTCAAAATCGGTTTTTTGTAGCGTTTTTTGAAAGCGATAAATAAATTCCTTGTAACCCATGTCTTATCTATCAGTTTGGCAATTTTTACAGCCGGTAGATTTTCCAGCTTGAAGTGCTGTTCAGCAATTAACAGATCAGCATATTCTTGCTGCTTTTGTACAAGTGCATGAATATTTTTATAGGATTTACGTTGTGCTGGCGGCGTGTGCAGCACTTTGTTTACAAACTCAATTCCTCTTTTTTGCAATAAATTACGGGCTGTTTTATTAATTACTGAACGAAAGCCTTCATCAATTTTTGTTAAAGAATGTAAATAATTAATGTACCTGTCGAAAGCCAGGTAATATGTTTCATTTACAGATGATTTTGTTGTACTGAGATTGTGCAACCGGTAAGCCAGGCATATTTTAGGAGATATGATCACTTTGCCGGAAAGCCTCGCCAGTTCTATATACAAAGGAAAATCGGCAAACAGAAAATTAGGAAATTCCGGCACGCCTCCCATTTTATCAAAATCAGCCGACCTTAACATCATACAAACAACTCCAACCTCATTGGTAATTAATTTTTCGGCAAACTCATAAATTGTAAATCTTTCATCCATCGGCGTCATTGTTTTTATAAACGCACCGTCTCTATCAATAAAATCAAAATGAGTTCCAAATAAAGATGTATCGGGATTGGCATCAATAAGCGATTGCATTACTTCCAGGTAATTAGGATACAGGTTGTCATCGGCACAAACAATGCTCATCCATTCATTACGGGGAATGGTTTTCATCCTGGCCCAGTTCTGTTGTATTGTCAAAAGCGTATCTGATGTGTGAACTATAATCCGGGAATCACCCAATGATGCGATCCACTCTAAAGTACCATCGGTACTGCCACTGTCTAAAATGTGTAAATTAAAATCAGTAACTGTTTGAGCCAGCACGCAACCCACACTTTCCTTTATGTATTCGCCTCCATTCAATACAGGCATTACAATACTAAATCTGGCCATTTATTTTCGTTAAGTTGAAACGTTTAATTTTTAAATACCGGTTTGGGAAATAGTTTTTTAAATCCCAGAAACAATTTTCTGCTAAAATTATTACTGTCTATTATTAATGCAATTTTCACTTTAAAATCTGAAGCCAGGTTGTTTGAAGTATCGGTAAGCCTGTTTAAATGTGCTTCAAATTTATCAACAAGTTGTTTTACTGTAAAATTATTCCGGGCCTTTATATCTTCCCGCAGCAGCCGGTGAGAAAGTGATTGCACATAACGTTGAACAAGTTTCTTCCCGTGCGTATTTAATGTCTTTTTAAATGCTGCATCAGTTTGTTTTAACTCGTACAGATAATTTAAAAAAGCATCCAATCCATTTGTAAAATTAATAACCGATGAATTTGAACTTGTATTTTTTTGATGATGCCTGTAAGAGAAAAGATTTTCAGCAGCAGTAGCTTTGTAAGAGATAGCAGTAAGTTTCATCCACAAAGCAAAATCTGTAAAGAAAAATCCGGGATACATAGGAATGCCGCCTACTTTATCATAATCGGCACTACGCATAACAAAACCACCTCCGTTGTTTAACGTGTTTTCAAAAAACTCAGGCATGGTCTGCCTTTCAGGCATCGGTTCGCAGTTACTTCTTACCAAACCGTTTTCATCAATTATATCAAAATGTGTCTGGTATAAACTTGCATCAGGATATTTTTCTGTAAGCTGCTTAATGGTTTCAATAAACGTGGGTTTCATCAAATCATCATGCCCCGACATAAACATCCATTTTTTACGTGGTATGGTTTTTATCCTGTCCCAGTTTTCATGTATTGGCAAAAGAGAATTGGTTGGAAAAATTTTTATCCTTGGATCGTTTAAACTTTTCAACCAATTCACTGTATCATCAGTACTGCCATTTTCCAGAATAAGTATCTCGGTTGGTTGCAGGGTTTGGTTGTAAATAGTTTTAAAAAACTCTTTAAGGTATTCACCGCCATTATGAACAGGTATAACAATGCTAATTTCAAAATCTTCTTCCACTAACGATTGTTCATTTTGCTGCGTATCTATCATAATCTTTTTTGCAAAGTTCAATTGAAAAACCAAGGTTGAACGGAGTCCTTCCTTTGTCAGGATAAACTCCGCCAATGTCGTTCAACCAGGGAACAAATGCCTGTAACCAAAAAAATTGTATAATTTATTTTACTCTTTTCAAATATCCACTTGGTGCAACACTTACCAAAAGTTTGTTGTCAATTTCATTGTTAATTACAAAATCATCATTACTTTTTAAGAACTCCCAAACCGCAGTTTTAGGATTATCACCCACGCTCCATGGACGGTCGTTATATAGATCTGCCGGCAGATCTTCTACAATCGTATCAAAAGCTACCAGGTAAGAACCTTCCGTTACAAAAGGAGAATACAATTGCAGTTCGGCCAATACATGGTCGTGTGTGTGGTTAGAATCAAGACAAACCATCACCGTTTTCTTTCCATCTAAAAATGGTTTTATCTTTTCAATAATTTCGGGGCTGATGGCAGAACCTTCCAGCATGGTAATTCGCTTGCTCATGGGATGGCTTTCAATTTCGGCACGGTTATGAGCCCTGATGTCAATATCAATACCAAGCACTTCTCCCTTGCCAATCAATTCCAGAATAGAAGCGTAATAAATGATAGAACCGCCGTGTGCAATGCCGGTTTCAATAATGAGGTCGGGCTTTATATCCCAGATAATTTCCTGCATGGCAATCATATCCTGCGGATATTGAATTATCGGCCTGCCCATCCAGGTAAAATTGTAGGAATAGCCAGCACGGATCGTTTCCGCAGCAAACTTACTGCTGATAGCCAGTAGCTCTTCATTCTTTCCTTGCGCTGCTACCCTGTTTTTACATTCTTCTTTATACGCTTCAACCAGGTTCATATTGCATCAATTTATAGAGTTATCAAATTTATATTAAGCGGATCGGTTACAGGCCTTATTTCATCAATATAATTTTCATTCATTACAATTATATTTACAATTCCGTATTCCTTCAGTTCTTCGGGTTTAATAATATAATGGCCCGTACCACCAACATACCGGTGCTGCTTTTTTGGGTTGATGTCGATGGCACATTTAACTTTTTCAGCTTTTTTATCCAGCAGGTTTAAAAATGTAGAGCCTTTTGCACCAACGCCCCAAATAGCCGTTGCTCCTGCATTTGCAAGCAATGCATCATAACCGGTCAGGCGCTCTTTAAACTTTGCAATGTATGGTGTTATATATTTTTTCTCAATGTCTTTTTTAACTTTATCAAGATCTGCAATTACGTAAATGTATTGCCCGTTAAATATGTGGCCCGCAACACTTTCAGTAAACAGCATTTGCAGCGTATCCAGTGTAAAATAATTACAGTGCTCATAAAAAATATCTTCAATGGCATTGTGTTTCATTATCCATTCAAAGGTTGGTACTTCAATGTAAATTTTACCTTTATAATTATTGGCAGCAGCAACGGTATTGATAAATTCCAAAGGGTTGGCAATATGCTCCAGTGTGTGCCTTAGAATGATGAACGATGCTTCAATGCCAGAATATTTATCTGAGAAAAAATCCTTGATCACTTTTGGTGAATCGCCTTCGTAAGTTGGATCAAACCCCGTAACATCATAACCTTTTGCCAGCAACATGTCCATAAAAAAAG
>JBKJLT010000231.1:0-3694 GCA_046596765.1 Ferruginibacter sp.
GTATAAATTCCCAGGTCGTCCATGTTTAATAACAACATTTTTTTTGCAGGTGTAAAAGAATGGTTATCCTTTAATACCATCTTACTTACATCTGTGGCACTGTTTAAATCAGCTATAAAAACATTGATGGTGCAGGGCAGCCTTCCTGTTGAAAAAGAACGTTCAATCACCAGTAATTTATTATTGCCTAAACTGAGTATTTCAGGCACCCCGTTGATCTTAAATTCATTTTCGGGTTTGGCAGCAAAAGCCACCGGGGCTAATTTATAAGCATATTGTGCTGTACTTTTTTTATGATCAACGTCAAATTTTATTATTCGTATAAAAGCGTCATTTTCTACAACTTCAGCCTTGGGGCCGTCTTCATACAATGGTTCCTCCACACTTACAAAAAGTGTTTTAAATTTATCCGCAAAACTCATACCTTCAAACACACCGTTTTTTCTTGGGCCTTTTTCTGTTGCAGTCATTTTCAGGTTAAAGGGCAAAGCAAAACTGTCGATATATTTACCATCGGGCCTTACAATTATTACCGAGGGGTCCGTTAACACCGTATCATTTGCTTTTATAATTCGTTCCCCTTCGCTGCTCCATACTAAATATTGTTTTTCCGGATTATAACGGATTGCTTCCGGATCGGGCACTTTTAAGCGGTCCTGCAAATTATTTGGATAAACTTTTCCATCAGGCTGTAGCATATTTTCAACCCCAATAAAAGCAAAACTGTCAATACCTTTTTTAGAAATAAAAATTTTAGCTGTATAAAAACGAGCAGGATTTTTATCGCTTCTGTCATCACATACCAGGTAATACAATTCGTTTTTTGCATCATAATCAATACCCGACAAACCTCCCACAGTCGTATTTTTATATTTTAAATTGAAAGGAATTACGTAACTATCAACATACTTGAGACTGCTTATGCCTGTATTGTTTTGAACTGCAGTTTTTGATGTTGCGCATGAGTATAAAAATAAGCTTGCTAAAATAAATAAGTATGTACGAAAAGTAAAATGTTGCATAAACAGATTTATATGTAAAGTAGGAAAAGTTAAGGCTTATAATTACGTAGTTGGGTTAAATTTTATATTTTTATAACAATGCTGCAGGTATGCCAGAATTATTTTATTTATACCACGTGGTAAAAAAACGCTTTTGAAAAAACTCTTTATTATACGACACGCCAAAAGTGATCAAAGTTTTTTTGGCAACGATTTTGAACGCCCTTTGAATGACAGGGGAAAAACTGATGCCCCGGAAATGGCTAAACGTTTACTTGACAAAAAACTTAAACCGGATACGTTGGTTGCCAGCCCCGCCGCCAGGGCTATAAGAACAGCGGAATTGTTTGCTGAAACGCTGCAGATGCCTGAACAAGAGATTATCCAGATTTCTGCATTATATCATGCCCGGTTCGAAGTATTTTACGAAGTAATTTCAAATTTATCTGATGAACTAAATACCGTAGCCATATTTTCACATAACCCTGGCATTACTAATTTTGTAAACAGCCTTAATACCAGCGTACAAACCCACAACATGCCCACATGTGCCATCTTTGCTTTATCTGCAGATATTACCGCCTGGTCTGGCTTTCGCAAAGCAAAAAAGGAGATTTTATTTTTTGATTACCCGAAAAAATAATACCGATTGGATTTTGTAGTTAAGCCAACCGGTATCTACGCAGGAAGATACAAAAGTTGAAAACATATTGTACTTTTTATCCGTGTTTGGTCGGCCCTATATGCAGTTGATAGTAGTACAAGCGATGAGAATTTATTTGTCGCCCCCGCTGACGCAAAACCCACTGGTTGTACGTATGGCTTATCTCAGTTTGTAAGTTTTTTATCCGTCTAATGTTTTTTCCAAAATGCAAGAATAAATATTAAAGCAAATGAAACGATTATGTAAACTATCAACCAAACATTTCCTTCGAATACCTTGTCCCAATTGTAGTCATACTTTACTTTAAGTGGCTCTATGTCGCTTTTTTTGAAAAGAAGTGTCATGACGAAATAAATTGGCAACATAACCAAAAACACCAAAAGTCGCTTTGTTAATTTGTCGTCCGAAGAATTTATCGGTATGAGGCTAACCTTGTCAAGCATAATAAATATTTGCATGAAGTGCATAAACCCTAAAAGTGTCATAGAGCACATAGTACTGAAGTATGGGATATTGGCTCTGGATCCTTTTGAATAATACCGATAGAATAAATATCCTAAAAATTTTATTGTCTTCATTAGTGTTTGTCAACCTGTTATGTTAATAAATGTAGGGTCTTTAAAGTTTACGCACATCGTCTGTATTTGCAATTATGTAATCAGCCATTTTTAAATTGTTTGTTTGCCAGGTAAACGCCACTGAAAATAAGTACAGCCGCAATAATTTTATAGAAAGCCAGATGCTCATGTAAAAAAAGCATGGATATTAATGCGGCAAACACAGGCTGGGTATAAATATAAAACCCTGCAACCGAGGCCCCCAGTATTTTTATACCATACAGGTTAAATAAATAAGCCAAAAAAGTACCGGTAATAACAATAAGGCCCATGCTTGTAAAATCGATGGTACTATATTGTTGCCATGGAATTTCTGTAAACTCTGTCCAGCCAAAAGGAAGTACTAAAAACAACCCGATTGTAAAAATCCACCTGAGCACAATAACAGCATTATATTTAACCATCAATGGTTTTACTATAATAAAGTAAACTGTATAGGATATTGCGTTGATGATGATAAACAAATCGCCCAGCAAAACATTTTCACTATTGCCCGAACTGTCTTTTGCTAAAATTAAAACCAGGGCTCCTGAAATACCCAATGCCAGGCCCGACAATTTAAAAAGCCCCAATCTTTCTTTTAAAATCCAGGCGGCTATAAAAACTATTAAGATTGGCGTAATTAGCAATAGCAGGGCAGCATGGATAGGGTAGGTTAGCGAAAGCCCTTTAATAAAAAAAATCTGGTTTATGGCAATACCGCTCAATGCACAAAGAAAAAGCCGTATTCTGTCCTGCCGGTCTATTTTAATATTTACCGGTTTTAATAAATACATTGCCCAAAACAAGAGTACGCTAACACCTATTCTTACTACATTTAAACCGAAGGGCTTTACCAATTGCATATTGGTAAGATGCTTTACTGCCGAAATGTTTATAGCAAAAAAAATGTTTGTAAAAACTAATGCGATATGTGCTATACTTCTCTTATTCAAAAATTATTTTTTAGTGTTGGCAAAACCTGTGAGCAAAAATAAGTGAATAAAAAAAGCTACTGCATTTTTATATACAATAGCTTTATACTTACTAACCCAATAAGCATTTATTTTCCGGTTATTAAGCCGACTGCGCTTCTTTAATTTTTTCCCTGATCTTAGCTTCTATCTCATTAGCCATTTCCGGGTTATCAATCATTAACTGCTTTACCGATTCACGCCCCTGGCCCAGCTTATCATTATTGTAGCTAAACCAGCTTCCACTTTTTTGTACAATACCCAGCTCTACGCCCATATCTATAATTTCGCCCACTTTAGAAATTCCTTCCCCGTAAATAATATCAAATTCTGCAAGCCTGAACGGTGGTGCCACTTTATTTTTTACCACTTTTACTTTTACGTGGTTACCAATGGCATCATCGCCGTCTTTAATCTGCGCCATGCGGCGAATATCCAGGCGAACCGAAGCATAGAATT
>JBKJLT010000364.1:0-4054 GCA_046596765.1 Ferruginibacter sp.
ATAAATATTTTCTGCATCGTCAAATTCTTTGGGGTCAGCACTCATCACGGCTTCTACATCTTTCCATATCGTCTGGCTTTCAGCATCCAGTATGTTTGCAAAAATGGCAGCGCTAAAATCGCTGCCTTCACGCCCCAAAGTGGTGCTTTCGTTTTCGTCGGTAGCGCCAATAAATCCCTGGGTTATCACCAAATCAAATTCGGTAAATAAAGGTTCAATATCAGCTTTTACTTTTGCCTGAGTAAAATTCCAGTCGATATAAGCATCCCGGAAATTATCATCGGTACGCACAATATCACGTACATCAACCCATTTATTTTTTATACCCGTTTCATTTAAATAAATGCTTACAAGCGATGTGCTCAGCAATTCGCCGCAGCAAACAATCTGGTCGTAATAATAGTCGTATTCCCTTACAGGCTTATCGTGCAGCAACCATTCCACTTCGGTAAAAAAATCTTTTAATTGGTTTTCGGCCTGTTGCCAATTAACGGTTATTAAGTATTTCAGCATGTTTAAATGCGAATCCTTTACCAGCTCAAACAATTGCAGGGCATCTTCTTTTCTTCCCTCAAAAAAAGCATTCACCACTTTTTCAAGTGCATTGGTGGTTTTGCCCATGGCAGAAATGATAATGAGTAATTTTTCGCCCTTGAACGATTCAATAATGTCACCTGTATTTTTAATTCTTTCAAACGAATTGATACTGGCTCCTCCAAACTTAAAAACTTTCATAAATTTAATTTGCAGATTTGCCAATTTGCAAATTTGCAAATTGAAGAATGAAGATACAGCTCAGTAATAATTGTTAAATGCTTATTTTTGATTTGCAAATTTAACGCCGATAGCCTTCGGGACAAAATACTAAAAAACTTGCTTATGAATACGAACCGCCTTATACAGACTTTGGATGAATTTACGATTCAGCAAATGCGGGATTTCCCCCATGCAACAGGTGAACTGTCGGGCCTGTTACGTGACCTGGGCCTGGCGGCAAAGCGTGTTAATGTAGAAGTGAATAAAGCGGGCCTGGTTGATATATTGGGCGATGAAGGCAGCATTAATGTACAGGGCGAAGAAGTGAAGAAACTGGATGTATATGCCAATAACCAGTTTATGGGAGTGCTGAAGCACGGGATAAGTTGCGCCGGTATTGGCAGCGAAGAGCTGGATGATATTGTTGTGTTTGACGACCCGGTGAGCAATAAAAGTAAATACGTATGTCTTTTTGATCCGCTGGATGGCAGCAGCAATATTGATGTAAACGTTTCTATCGGTACCATCTTCAGTGTTTATCGAAGAGTTAGCGAACTGGGTAAACCTGCAACCAAAGAAGATTTTTTGCAGCAGGGAAATAAACAGGTAGCAGCCGGGTATGTTATCTATGGTTCATCTACCATGTTTGTGTATGCAACCCGAAGGGGAGTTAATGGGTTTACGTTAGATCAGTCTATTGGTGAATATTTATTAAGCCACCCCGATATTAAATGTCCCGAAATTGGTAAAATGTATTCGGTAAATCATGGAAATTTTTTCCAATACCAGGAGGGAGTTAAACAATACATAACTGCCTGCCAGAAAAAAGATAAAACAAATGGAGGTCCTTACACACAGCGGTATATAGGCAGTATGGTTTCGGATGTACACCGCAACCTGATAAAGGGAGGTATTTTTATGTATCCTGCTACAACCAGTAAACCTGGTGGTAAATTAAGATTGCTGTATGAGTGTAACCCGTTTGCATTTATTGTAGAAAAAGCAGGCGGACGGGCAACCGATGGAAAAATGCCAATACTGGATATACAGCCAACCGCATTGCATGAAAGAACAGCTTTTTTTATTGGCAGTAAACTAATGATGGAAGAGATGGATCAATATTATAGGGGAGAGCTGCCCCCTCTATCTCCCCCGAAGGGGGAGGAAAAGGAGAAGATGTAAGCGGAGATAAGTAGTAATAAAATGAATTTTAAATTTACAAGCCAATAAAATCGCTTTAATCTACAAGTTCCTTCTCTCCTGAGCTCGTCGAAGGATGGAGAAGGGTTGGGATGAGGTCGTAAAATTATGAACACAATCATTACAGTAAAAGACCTGGTTAAAAATTATGGGAATTTCAGTGCGGTAAAAGGCATTTCATTTGAAGTGTATGAAGGCGAAATATTTGGATTGCTTGGCCCCAATGGTGCAGGCAAATCAACCACGCTGGAGATTATTGAAACACTGCGCCAGAAAACAAGCGGAGAAATTACCGTTTGCGGAATTAACCTGGATAAAGACCCCGGAAATATTAAAAAACTGATAGGGGTTCAGTTACAATCATCGGGTTATTACCCCGGCCTTTCGTTGGTACAATTGATACAGTTGTTTGCCGGCTTATATAACGAAGATATTAATCCACTTGAATTATTGCAATTGGTAAACCTTACTGATAAGGCAAAAAACAAGTTTAAAGATTTGAGCGGCGGGCAAAAGCAGCGTTTTTCCATTGCCACCACATTAATCAATAAACCAAAAATCGTTTTCCTGGATGAACCTACCACCGGGCTGGATCCGCAGGCAAGACGCAATTTGTGGGACCTCATAAAAAACATCAGGGCAAAGGGTACAACCGTAATTTTAACAACGCATTATATGGATGAAGCCGAACAGCTTTGCGACCGCATTGCCATTATGGATGAAGGTAAAATCATATCGCTTGATAGTCCGGATAAGATGATAGATGACCTGGTATCAACCGGTTTTGAACGTCCCAAACAGGTAAAAGCAGCCAACCTGGAGGACGTTTTTATACATTTAACAGGCAAGGACATACGGGATGAGTAAAAAAGCCGTTTATTTGCATTCCATTTTTTACAATAAAATATATTTTAATGAAAAAAGTATTTCTTAGTTCTGTTGTTTTATTAACTGTTTCTTATGCTGTTATAGCACAAAAGACCGCTAAAACTGTAGCAAAACCGGCTGCCAGGGCTGCCGTAAAAACGCCTGCCGCAGGTACTCCAAAATTTAAAAACCTGTTAGATAGTTTTAGTTATGCTGCCGGTTTTAATGTTGCAAACAATATGCAGGCACAGGGTATTAATCAACTGAATACTGCCATGATGAACAAGGGTATTGAAGATGTATTTAAAAAAAATACACCGCTGTTAAGCCAGGCTCTTATAAACAGCACCATGCAAAAGCAACTTGATATTTTTGCTTTGGAAAAAAGTGCAGAAGCAAGTAAGAAAGGCCTTGCTTTTATGGAAGCCAATAAAAAGCGTAAAGAAGTTATAACTACTGCAAGCGGTTTACAGTACGAGGTTATTAAAAACGGTGATGCCAATTCGCCCACACCAAAAGGGGTTGATACCGTTGTTGTAAATTACAGGGTAGCATTATTTGATGGAGAAGACATTGAAAACAGTTTTAAAAGCGGTCAGCCTGCAGTATTTCCGTTGATGGGTGTAATAAAAGGCTGGATAGAAGTTTTGCAGTTGATGCGCAAAGGCGATCATTGGAAAGTATATGTTCCCAGTGAGCTGGCTTATGGTGCTGCAGGAAATGGTGCTGCCATTCCGCCGAATTCTACATTAAAATTTGAGATTTCTTTGGAAGATATAAGACCGGCTGTTGCCCCAAAAGCCAACTAAAAATGAATGAAGATTTAAAATACCCGATAGGTAAATATATTGCTCAGCCATTCTCCGAAAAACTTTTAGGAGAATGGCTGATTGATATTAAGAACCTCCCACAGCACCTGGAGAATGCTGTTTTAAATTTAGATGAAGCACAGTTGCATACTGTATACCGTGATGGTGGCTGGACATTGCAGCAGGTGGTGCATCATGTTGCTGACAGCCACATAAATGCCTACACACGTTTTAAATTGAGCCTTACAGAAAATAATCCCACCATCAGGCCTTATGATGAAGTATTATGGGCTGAAATGAACGACACCAAAAATCTGCCCATCAATATTTCTTTAACCCTGCTGCATGCTTTACATGCCCGTTGGTACGAAATTTTGCGACTTCTTACAGAAGCTGACCTTAACAGAACCATCTATCATCCC
>JBKJLT010000273.1:0-5678 GCA_046596765.1 Ferruginibacter sp.
CAAATCTAAAGTCCAGATCGGTAATGGTGCCTGCACCGGATATAGTAATTGGAATATCTATACCAGCAGGTATATTATCAGGTATTAATACCGGAGGGCCGGTATAGCTGAATGTAGATACGCAGGGAGCTATTGGAGCATTATAGGTAACTGTATTATCTGTACTTGTTGAAGCCAGATTAGGTTCTAATGCAGCATTTGTACAAACACCCGCAGGTATAGTTGCAATAACAGTTCCGCTTGTGGTTAGGCCCGTTACCGCTATATTATAAGTAGTAGGACCGCCAGTTACTGTAGCTATTGGCGCACCACCAGCTGTACCACTTATAGTAACGTCGCCTGTAGCAAAGCCTATTACCGCCTCGCTAAATACTGCTGTATAGTTAATAGGCAATGTTGATGTAGGATCAGCCTGCGCTACAGCCTGGTTAATAGTAACCGTGGGATTAGCAGTTGTAGCAGGTAAAATTACTGTCACAGTATCGTTGAATGTTACCCTTACGTTTGCGGCATTGAATAAGCTTGAACGCAAATTAACAACGGCAATATTTTGCAACAGGATATCATCCACATTCCAACCGGTTGCTCCAACGCTTCCGTCTGAACCAAAGCGCCATCTTAACTTCACATTAGCCTGGTTGGCATAAGGGGTTAAATTTACTTTTGTTTCCACAAAAGCAGTACTATTTCCATTCCATGCGGCCCTTCCACCCAGTGGGTTTCCAGATGCATTTAGATTTCCATTATAACCATTCTGGGTAAAATTAGCAGCCCCGATATCAGCCCATGACCCACCGCCATTTAAACTGATCTCTAAAACACCGCCATCCCAGCTCCCTTCGGAATTATACCAATGCCAGAAACTTAAAGTAGGAGGCGTAGCACCTAAAGCAATACTGGCTGTTTGTGCAATGGTTTGGTCAGATACTATGGTAGCATCAGGTGTAAAGAAAGAATTAGGAGGACTCTTGGCTCTTACATTATGCGCTATCCACACATTGGCTGTGCTTGAAGCAGTTGCCCAGAAACCTGAAATAGTTGTTGAAGGTACAGGCTCATTTATTAATACCACAGGCGGGAAATAACTGCCTGCAGCAACTTGTACGGTAAGCCCATAATTTTGAGTTGCATTCAGTGCTACATTTACAGGCCACGCAACCACCCTGGTGGCACCTGTATAAACACCTCCATTAGTTGCACTAACAAAGTTTGCATTTAATGGTAAGGTATCTCTTAATGTAAAGTTTGTAATTGCAGAACAGGCAGCCGTTATAGCATGGTTGTAAACGATATTTTGCAACTCAGGAACACCAGCCTGGCCATTTTGTGTAAATCTCATAGACGGGCCACCGCCATTGAAACTAACGGTTTGGTCGTTGATACTGCTGGTAGATCCTTCAGCCGCACCCAATCCCATACCCCTTCTGGCAAAAGCCCTAAGGATAGCACAAGCATGAGTCGCACCATATAAAGTAGTATCAGCACGCATAATAGCATTTCGGGCACTGATAAAGCCTGGTTGGCATTGCTGCGTTCTCAAACCCTCCATTACCAAACGTAAGGCTACCACATTGCCACCAGTACCTGCGAAATTATATATGTTGGGGTCTATACCGGTTGTACTTGGGTCATTAATAAGTTCCCATGTCAATTCCCATAACGCACTACAAAAAACCCAACCAACACCATGCGGTATTGCCTGACCGGGTAAGGTTGCATAAGTAGCATTATTTACGGCAAAATCTGTACAATATCTTTGCGGCCTGATACCAGGACCGTTATTAGGTTGGTTTAAAGCATAAGTTCCAATACCACGTGGAGCATTGAAACCACTACTAACTGTAGAGGTTGCCCAATTCTGTGTAAGCATTAATCCCAAATAATCACTCCATCCTTCACCTGCCTGCTCGGCATTACCTAAACAACCTGTACCACCCTGGTTAGAACGGTTACTGATACCATGGCCATATTCATGTATAATAATACCATTATCAACGTCTCCATCTCTGTCGGGCGTTGGAGCAGTCCATAAAAACATCTGCATTCTTCCACTACCGCCATCAGCCGGGGTACTGAAATTTGCATTATTGGTACCGCTTGCATCCTGCGCCTCAGCATTTACATGGTCATTTCCTACACCACCACGTCCGAGGTTATCATCCTGGAAATTCTTGCCAGCTTCGGTAAAGCCATAACCATAAAAAATGTCATGTATTAAATTGTTCCAGTAAAATAAGTTAGTAATATTCCAGCGCTGATTTGGTACCGCTACTGTATTAACTGTTGGTTCCTGCGTAAAATCAGGTACAAAATCAAAAGTTAAATTGGGGAAAGCAGTTTGCGAACTTGCTGATTTGGCTATAGAACCTGTATTGGCAGGCGCTGTACGGTCTTCATAGGCCCAAACATTATTACTGCGGCTATAGTCATAGTCAGCAGCAGCAGCACCAGTATGCCATTTTAATGTAACTGCGTTTGCTACTACACCTGCATTTAACCAGGGGTCTGTACGTAAGGCTGGCGCACCACCAGGGTGAAGTGGACTCTCTGCAGGAATTGGAACCACCCTGTAAGTTGCAGTAGTTACTAGTGAGGGGTCGTCCGTTTTTTTAAAATCGAAAAAATTCTTAAGTGCTGTATTATTAGCCAGAGACAATGGCTTTCCATAATCAAATGCCGGATAATTTATTGAAGAATTTTCATTTGGTATACCCCAGTTGTCATAATCAGTATAATTATCCATACCCAAAATGCTGTTATCAACAGCATTCACCCTTACCATCCAGTAATCGGAAGTGGTTTTAGGTATTATATATACCTGCCATGCTAAAGAATATGTTTTGGTTAACTCATTGGGAACCCAGCTTAACTGGGCAGTAATATTTTCACGGGATACGCCCATATTACCAAATTCAACAAATCTCCCCTGGTCTTTTCGGTTAATGGCAATGGCCATTTGTGAAGCCCGGAAACCACGGTCTGACAAAGCAGACTGAACAGCAGATTCTGCCGTTACAGATGGAATGCCAGAAGCAACATTTATTGTTTTCTCAATACTCGGATCAAATTTACCGAAATTGGAAAGCAATTTCCCGTTGCGGAAGGAAAGCGCCAGTATCTGGTTATAAACCGGAATACTTTTGTACTGCTGCTGAAGAGATACGTAACGGATATTCGTTGCGTTATCCTCATAAGTGTAAAAAACTTTTGCATTACTTAGCAAATCGTCCGAAATGCCGATTGTGCCTTTGTTCGCATTTACCAGCCACGATGCAAGTTTGTCGTCTGCAGGATTAATATTCTGGGCGTTACTAAACAACGCACTGAATAAGACCAGGATGATTAAGGGGATAATTTTCCTCATAAAAATTGATTAATTGGTTAACTGAATTCGGGTGTAAGTTAGATAAGGATACAGGTAATAATTCAATAAGATATTGGAGGTTATTCAAGAACAAGGAAGATATTATTAAAACTGAAATGATATGGGCAAAAAAAATAATTACACAAATGCAAAGCAGTAGTAAGACGATACAATGATACGGAAAAAACACACAGGTTTTAAAATTTTTTAACAATTATTTTTGAATAGGTGGGCGTATCCTGATTTTTACGGCTGTTTATAAAGATTTAAACAGTTGTTTACATTTGCAGAACTATTTATTAGCCTTATATTTTGTAAACAAGGTTGCAGTGGATAAGTTTCCTTAATTTTGAAGCTGTATTTATTTGGTTAAATTGAATTTAACAACGGGGGCTGACCGGTTTTGACAGCATAGCTCTTTGTAAGTGTAAGCATGTACTGCGTTGCGTAATTAGCAGTTTAATCTGAATGCGAAAATTTTATATGGCAATACTCAGTATGCCATGGCTGCTTAATCGATAGATTAGCACCCATTAGGGCCGTTGAACAGGTTGTTCCGTTACCATGTTCTTCCGCCGACTCAAAACAAAAACGGAATGCTGCAGTGGAATGATGTGACTGCTGCTCAAGAGAATTCATCTAAGGAAAGAATTGGTTTGTTATGCCCCTGCTCTTTCTCTACAAATAATGCATAAATAAACATGTAGAAAGCTTACGGCGAATATGTTTGGACCAGGGTTCGATTCCCTGCAGCTCCACTTTTCTCTTACCAAATTTAATTGAAAAGCTGTAAATCAAATGTTTACAGCTTTTTTTATTTCCCTCAATCAATCAAATTTCATGATTTTTCAATGTTGCAGGTGAGTAATTCGGGAGTTCAAAGTAATCAAAACCAAACTCCCGAATTTGCCCTGAAACCATTGATATAGAGCAATACAACCTGCAGCCATTTATGGTAAAGGTATTAAGCAAAGAAAGAACACTCTGCGAAAAGATCATGAGCCTGGTACGTTTTTCTCACACACAGGAACCCTACATAGATTTAGCAAATAAAATAAGGCATATTTACGATGTTCATCTATGCTTAAAAATGAAGAGGTAACTGCTTTTTTTAACAGTGTAGATTTTGATAAACTGTTGATACAGGTAGGCAAAGATGCTGTAGTGAGTTTTAAGAACAAAAATGAATGGCTGCAAAACCATCCGGCAACAGCAATAGTTTTCAGCAAACCGGAAGATACCTGGAACAAAATCAGGAATACGTACCGGACATCATTTAAAGAAATGGTTATGGGAGAACTGCCTGATGAATCATCTTTGATAACAACACTGAAAGAAATACAAGGCCGTTTGAAAAAAGTGGAATGGAATATTTCCTAAACCAGGCTAATATCATGTGGGTTCAGTATGTACAAAGAAAACCAAAGTGTAGCATCACAATCGAAATTTTAAAAATAATCATGACCGGCTCCAGAGAAACCGTAACTATCTCGCCAGAATAAATATGGAGCCAACTGGATACAGTGATGGTTTGCCTGTAATTCGGCAAAAAAAAGGGATATTTTTCTTTTTGCCTGTTACACGGGACTGGCATATATTGATTTCCAGCAACTCAATTCCAACCACCTTATTAAGGACCGGGATACATCATGGTATATTCTAAAACCAAGGCAAAAACGGGACAGGAAAGTATCATACCACTATTGCCGGCTGCCATGCGGATTGTTGCAAAATACAGTCATTCCAAAAGTATTGCTGATTTTAACTGGCAGGTATCAACAAATCAAAAGATGAACCTTGGGCTTAAGTATATTGGTAAAAGGGCAGGCATTTTTAAAGCCCTGTATATTCACCTGGCCGGCACACTTTTGCCACCACTATTACACTTGCCAATGGAGTTCCAATTGAAACAGTCAGCAAAATGTTGGGGCATGCCAGTATTAAACAAACACAGCATTATGCAAAAGTTATTCCTTTGAAAATTAAGCTTGACATGCAAAAGATTTACAACCTGTACAATTAGATTTTTTTGTTGTTAAGGATTGTTTTTAGGAAAGATGGAACTATTTTAAAAAGATGCTTGAACAAAACCAACCTGCAGGAATAATGATAGCAGTCATAATTTGAAATGACGTTTGTCATCTGTTTGCTAAAGAATAGAGGAGTACTTTACAGTACAACTAAAACGTTCTTTTGTATGAAAAAAATACTCGTTCCATCTGATTTTTCCTCTAATTCAAGAGCTGGTGTCCGGTTTGCTATCCAGTGGGCTACCCAACAAAAATTTGAATTAGTATTTGTACATGTACTCAAT
>JBKJLT010000447.1:0-3541 GCA_046596765.1 Ferruginibacter sp.
AAATTTTACAATTGGTTTAAAATGTACAACGATGGCAGTATTGTTCAACTCCGGGGCGTTATCCATGCAGGCAATACCAATATTCTTAATGCACTGCTTATTCATAGAGATAATCCCCAACTCAACGACTTTATCGACGCCTACGAAATTATTACCGGCATTTATACCAAACCAGATGATGAAGAACTTCAAAACATTTTGAATGATCCGGAATGGTAATTTTTTGATACCAGTTTTAGTACTGAGCGAAGCCGAAGTATCATGGCTCATCGTTGCGAACGTGTTCTGTTAAATCAGGTTTTAATAAAACCAGATTTAATCAATCCTTTCATCGGCAGGAATACTATTGGGCTTTTATCAAAGCGTAGCCAATGGCAAGGATCTGTTTTCAGGTTAATTTTAATTTGTTTATCATTTCTCACTCATTAAACGTATAGTGTTATCCCTCCTTAGCTTTCTTATTGCAAGTGTCATTAAATATATTCCGGAATACATTTTGATTCCAATTACTTCTGTAAGAGTAATATTGACTGAATAATTTTCCTTATTATGAATCAAATTTTTTCCAATATCCATTACCTTATCAAATTCTGTTCTTCCTTTAATCATCCCGGCTATCTGTTCATACCCTAACTCTTTAAAATCGGAATCTGCATCTACATTTTCGTTTTGTCTTAGAGCAGAAATAAAAGATGTATAAAATTTGATAAACGCTTCTTTTTCAAGTCGTAAATGAATGTCAGTTTTTGCCATCATTCCCAAAGCGCTTATGTAATCATCCACAGGCTCAAGTCCTTTTTCATTACAGACAAGATAGAAATACTCATGAACCATCATCGCCAAATACAAATGTTCTTCTGTAAGAACTAATCGCTCATCCTCCCATTTAATCCTGAAAGCATTTTCTAATCTTGCCGATAATTCCTTTTTGTTTTCCAAATCCCATATTTTCTCATAATACTTGTCAATATCAGTCGAAATATTCCAATAGATAAGTCCATTAGATGCTACATTCAAAGCTGCAACAAAAAGCTTCCCGAAAACAATACCATGACCCCATAAATCAACAATAGAAACATTATCTCCAAAAGTCGTTTCAACAATTATGGTATGATTACCATTTCCTTTTGATAACTTAATAAATGGATGTTTTTCGTTAAAAAGGTTAAGTACATTTTGCCTAATTGAATGCGATTGGGACACAAAAGAAAATTTCATTTTCCATTTAGGCACAATATGATTTTTATTAAGAATTCTTTCTCTTTTTACTTCATCATTCAATATTTCTTTTAAACTATTTTCTTCTTTCGAAAAATGCTCTTTTAACCAAATTATCCATTTATATACCTCTCCAAATTCAATTAATTTATCTTGTGAATTATCTCCAAAAATAAATAATCGTTTGTGAGGAATTTCTGTCGTTTTCAAAAACCAAGCCATTTCTGCCGATAATTCGTAATTTTCATCAACATCTCCTTCTACTTTTGCAAAATCCAACCGAGCTTTTGTAAACCTAACCAGAGCTGTGACTTCATTATCAGTAATTTTTTCTGATAATTTGCATGTATCCAACACATCTGTATACAACACATTAAGTCTCTTATCGTGCAGTCTTGTGGCAACACCTTTAATTTCATTTAATTGCTGTTGGGAAATTTTTTCTTCCATGAAGGAAGGGCCCCAAATAGCCCAAAAGAGTTTTTTTACATGATCGTCAAGAGGAATTTTTAATTTTTCTTCTTTATCACTATCATCTGAACTAAAATTCTGAAAGCTTATGAATATTTTGCCTATTTCCTCCAGAACTAAGACACAAAGATGAAATACTAAATGATTAGCTTTTTTATTCAATAAAAGCTCCGCAGACATCAATGCATCCTGTGAATTTTCAAGGCAAAGGCTCCTGAATTTTTTATACTTTATCAAATTTTCTTTTTTCATTATTATTTTTTTTAGTTAAGCTCCATCTCCGCTTCAATAAAAGCTCAATAAAGCGATTCCGTACAAGAGTGCAACGCCACCGAAGCTTAATAGCATTCCTAAAGCTAAGTACAAAAAACCTCCTTCACTAAAGTTACGGAGGACAAAGAAAAAACATCCGGCACCGGTTAGCACCGGATGTTAATTTATTGCTGCTTTACAAATATCTGCTTCAACTGCTCAACCAATGTGCCATTGCCATTTACGGTGATCTCACCAATTTTGTCAGCGATCTTTTCCACGTATTCCATCTCTTTCAGTTTCCACAGCATGGCATTGTCTTCCATCAGTTTGGCAGTGTTAAGCAAACTACGGGTGCTGGCAGTTTCTTCACGCCGCATGATGCTGTTGGCCTGTGCATTTTTTTCGGCCACCAGCACTTTGTTCATGATGTCTTTTACATCGCCTGGCAAAATGATATCCCGGATACCGAAACCATTTACAGCAACACCCAACTCTGCGGCAGCAGTTTTCACTGCATCCAGAATGAATGCCTGCCCGGCTGCGCCATTCAGACGAGGAACGATGCCGTCTTTTTTCTCCAGCAATTCATCAAAACCCAGGCTACCAATGTACTCACGCAAAGCCAGTTGAAAAGCCACATACAACTGACGTTCGTAGTCCTTGTTTTGCAACAGGGCCTTTTCAATATCAGTTACTTTGTAATTAGCATAACCGTTGATACGCAAAGCCGCTTTGTCTTTGGTCAGAATTTCCTGGCCATTGATCTCGATCTGCTGCATACGGGTATCGGCTTTGCCTACCACAACAGTGATGTTGTTCTTCCACCAGTAGTAAACACCGGCTGGCAAGGTTTGCGCATATTTACCATCAATGAACAATACCGCTTTTTCGTAGTTTTCTACAGTGTAGCTACGCACATAAGGCGCTACCAATTTGTTCTGCAATACAGTACGGCTGATGTTTTCAGTGATGTCAATTTTACTGACATCAGCTTTTACAAACTGGTAGTTGTTAACTGCATTATTCCAGAAAGCGTAACGGCCGGCAGTTAAAACCTGCTTCAGCAAACCATCACGATACTGCAATACAATTTCGTTATCGCTTACATCAATTACATGCAAGGCATTGGCCAGTTCTGCATCTTGCAACAGAATGTTCATATCGGTTGCAGTGTTGAACTGCACAGTTACATCATAAACCATAATTTTTTCATTACCCCAAAACCAGTAAATACCTGGCTGCAGCATTTTTTTGTACTCGCCGTTTTTAAAAACCAGTGCAACCTGGTAGGCGTAAATTTTTACTTGTTTCATTTTTGTTTTATTTAGCCACGGATTGCACGGATTAACACGGATGTGTTTGCCCGCAGAAATCGCAAATGGCGCTGATTAAATTTGTTTAAAAAGGCGCTGGTTATTTGCCATCGTTTTATTACGGAAGCTGATGCCGGTACTTTTTATTATTTCAATTCTGCAATACGCTGCGGTAAAATATTTACCGTCTGGTATTACCGAAGTGCCACTTTATAATACTTTTCATCAACCTGTAGGTAACAACCCGATTGCCTGTATCCATGACCACACAGGCTTTTACCTAT
>JBKJLT010000274.1:0-3282 GCA_046596765.1 Ferruginibacter sp.
GCCTGTTGATCCTTCAAAAGGAATTCCAATGTCTCTTGCACGGGGTTTTTGTGCAGAGATGGAAGAATGTACAATAAACAGGTAAAAAAGAGAAGCAATAAATTTCATAAAAGTTAGTTTATTTTTAATGCGCATAAAAACATTACTGAAAATGCTATTCTATCTTTTTTAATTCATCTGAACCAATACGCCTCACATTTATAAACGGACTTATCATTAAATACCAAAAGCTTTGTTTTTTGGGGTCATCAAATTCCTTTAATCCAAACTTTATCTGTTCTACCGGTTTGTATTTATAGGTTCCAAAAATGCGGTCCCATAGAATAAAGATGTCAGAAAAATTAGAATCGGTGTAATACTGATCTTGTTCATGATGCACTTTGTGCAGGTTGGGTGTTGTAAATATCAATCCAAATGTTTTATCAATCCATGTAGGAAATTTAAGGTTTGCATGTTCCAGGAAAAAGAAGGGTAACGAAACCAAAAAATAAAATCCCAGTGATATCAGGTCAAGCCCGAAAATACCTGCGGCCACAATATTGCCAACACCAAACCATAAAAAAATTTCAATAGGATGACCTCTGAAAAAAGTAGAAGAATCCATGCTGGTATCGCTGTGATGAACCCTGTGAAAACGCCATAGCAACGGCACTTTATGGGATGTTCGGTGAAACCAATACGAAACGAAATCAAACAAGGCCACTGCCAATATTATTTTTAGCCAAAACGGAACCTGTATAAAATAAAAAAGGCCAACCTGTTTTTTATTTAACCATTCAATACTATACACTAAAACGATTGCCCACAGTAAATTTCCAAGAAAAAACGCAACTTGAAACAAAAGGTTCTGGACCAAATGCTGGGGTCTTTTATTGAATTTGAATTGGGTATTCAGAATCTGTTCCAATGAAAAAAAGACTGCAATAAACCCTATGACCAGGTAATTGAAGTCAATGGCAAGAAGTTTGTTTAGAAGTTCCATCTTGTTTGTTTTTTTAAGTTTTATAAATACGTTTTTATTGTTTATTACTTATTATCTATTGATTTTATAATCAAACTCAACACATCGCTAACTTTATCATCAGCCATCCACCGTGCCACTACAACTAAATCATGTTCTTTGTCAATAATAATATAATTGCCACCAAAGCCCTGTGCAGAATAAACTTTTGATGAAACAGCTGTCCATTTTTTATCAGCATTTATCCACCACATATATCCATAGTTTTTATTGGGCACGGAAGATTGCTGTACAGCATTCACCCATTTTTCAGATACCAATTGTTGATCTTTCCATTTCCCGTTTCGCAAAAACAATAACCCAAACCTTGCCTGGTCGAGCGTATTAATAAATATACCCCCGCCATGATGCCCGCCGCCACTTACAGATTGCATCATCAACCCGTCTATATTTATAAATGAGTTTTCATAACCATACCATCGCCAGGTAGTAGAAGCACCAATGGGGTCCATAATTTTTTCTTTTAACACAACAGGTAAGGGTTTTCGCCACACCTGTAGCAGCGAAAAGGATAAAAGATTTACACGAACATCATTGTATTCGAAAACAGTACCTGGCTCAACTAACTTCCGGTTTTTCCAATCATCAATGGCACCTTCTTTTGGCGGCCTGTCTGCCCAATCCTGTAAACCAAAAAGGCTGCCGCTCCAATCAGAAGATTGCGTTAACAAATTATCCCAAGTAATTTTTGAATTGTGTTCTCCTTCAAAACTATCGTCCCAAACATAATTACTTACCTTATCTGTTACATTTTTTATCAGTCCATTGTCAACGGCAAGGCCAGCCATAGTGGATAAGAAACTTTTTGTTCCACTAAACGTCATATCTACCCGTTTTACATCACCCCATTGCGCTACAATGTAGCCGTTTTTTATCACCATCCCCGCAGGGCCGCCTCGTTGTTTCATCGGGCCAAGGATTTTATAACCGGGCTCACTGGCATAGGCTTTCATATTGGCAATGCGTAAATCCCGTTCTACTTTATTTTCGCTTCTCAGGGCAAGGCTTACCGCACTATCCAGTAATTTTTGATTCATCTTTAGCTCTGCAGGTTTTTTTACCTGCCAGGCTGTATCGGGATAATAGCCTTGCTGGGCATAGGCGGTAACGAAAAACAAACAAAGCAAATTGGTGACAAATTTTGTTTTCATTTTTAAAGTTTATACTCATTATTTAATTTCAAATAACACAAGGTTGATTTTTCGCAGCAGGTTCAACTATTTTTCATGTTTAAATTTCTTCATAATAAAATAAATAATACAAACTACTGCTATAAAAATAATAGTTGATAAAATTTCCAATTTACTTAAACTGGTGAGCAACCAGATAATGGCTGCAATACCAATACATGGAATGATTAAACCACCGGGTGCCCGGAAAGTTTTTTCAGATGCATCCTGTTTATCGCTTCTTAATTTAATAGTGGCTAAAATAACAGCGAGATAAATAAGCAGTATGGCCGCACTGGCCAGCACAGCTAATTGTTTAAATCCTCCTGAAATAGAAAAAATAAAGATAAGCAGTGCATATGTAATCACAGCCAGATACGGCGTAGCAAACTTAGGATGAACTTTGCCGAGAAATTTTGGAAACATACCATCATTTGCAGCAGCAAATAATGAACGTGGTGTAGCTAGTACATCGGCACTCACACTTCCAAAACAAGATATTGCAGCCGTAATCAACAGGATAGTTGCTCCCACAGGCCCAACAATTTTTTCGGCCACTGCCGCCAGTGGTGCATCTTTATAGGCAATTATATCTGTACCCAATACGCCCTGTGTTACCGTTTGCAAAAGCATATACACAATAAGTACTATTGTTCCTCCCAGCAAAATGCCCAATGGTACCGTTCGTTTAGGATTTTTAAATTCGCCACTCACACCAAGCGAAGTTTCAAAACCGGCAAAGGCAAAAAATAAAATGAGTGCCGTATCGCCAAATGTTTTCAGTGAGGGTACATGTTCCCATTGCAGGTTGGCTGCTTTTACCTGGCTGAAACCGAATATGATAATACCAAGCAGGGGCAATAGTTTTACGATAGTGATGCCTTTAATAAAACCAATTCCCTGTTTTGCACCCCGTACATTGATCAGTACCATAAAACCGATCAGTACAAAAAAGAAAATTGCACGTACCAATGCATTTGAAAAAGCTGGAAATAGTACTGCCAATGAATCAGCAATAACATTTATTAATGCAGCACTTCCCAAAATACCCCATCCAAAAAAGAATAGCCAATTAACGATATAAGCGGGAAA
>JBKJLT010000491.1:0-15650 GCA_046596765.1 Ferruginibacter sp.
ATTTTTTCTAACCATATCTCACTTTCTGCACTTAAAATTCTTTGTACTAATTGTGAACTGCTCATCTCCAGGCTAAAAAAACCTACTGCAGTGGGTTTGGTAGGATGCAATGCTGCACTCCTGGCCAGGTTTAATGCAAAAGCAGTTTTACCAACTGATGGCCGTGCTGCCAGCACAATTAGATCTGTTGATTGCCAGCCGTATGTAATTCTATCTAATGAAGGAAATCCAGTGGGTACACCGGTAATATCATCCTGCCTGTTACGCATGTCTTCAATGCGTTGGATGGTTTTTACCAAAACCGTATCAATACTGTCGAAGTTTTTACGAAGATGGTTATTGGTAATTTCAAAAAGTTTGCCTTCAGCTTCATCAAGCATATCAAAAACATCGGTGCTGTCTTCATATGCATCGCCGATTATTTCACCACTGATGCGAATCAATTCACGCTGAATAAATTTTTGTAAAACTATTCTTGAGTGGGCTTCGATGTTTGCTGAGGAAACAACTGCGTTGGTTAATTTGGTAACGTAATATGGTCCACCAACTGCTTCCAGCTCTTCCCTGAATTTCAGTTCTTCCACAACAGTTAACAGGTCAATAGGTAAACTTTTTATGGCCAAACCCTGCATGGCTTTGTAAATACGCTGGTTGGCATCTACATAAAAACACTCGGGTTTTAAAATTTCAACCACCGTATCAAAGGCGCTTTTTTCAAGCATGATGGCACCCAGCACGGCTTCCTCAAGTTCCTTTGCCTGTGGTGGCACTTTGCCATACATCATGCTTCCCAGTTCAACCGGCGCTTTACGGCGCAGCTTTTTATCTTTATTAAAATTAGTAAGTTCCATGTTTAAGTTTCTGTGCTGGTTAGTCTTGTTTTATGCAGGGCAGCTAAGGTAATGGCAAAAGGATAATCAAACCCGTTTCATTTTTATCCACATAAGGGTTAGTATGTTTTTTACTTAGGTTGTCCACAGCATTGTCCACAACAAAGATAGTTTATTAAGATTACCGATAAATTACCCAGAGTAAATTAACAATAAAAAAATCAGCAAAATTGGCATTCTGTGTAGTTTTATTAACAATTGAGAAATTGAAATTTTTCTTTTTTGCACCAATGAGTTAAAAAAACTGGTTGCAATATTTAAAATTGATGTGTAGCTTAAGAGTATGTCCTTTTATCTCCTTTAAAAAGCAAAAAACTATCTTTGCCCATTAATAATAAATTTTTACTTATCAGATGATTATTAGTTACAACTGGCTTAGTGAATATCTTCCCGAAAAAATTGAACAGGAAAAATTAAGCAAGATCCTCACATCTATAGGGCTTGAAGTGGAAAGCCTGCATAAATATGAAGTTATAAAAGGCGGTCTGCAGGGATTGGTAATTGGAGAAGTTTTAACCTGCGAAAAACATCCTGATGCCGATAAATTAAAAGTAACTACAGTAGATATTGGTTTGTCAGAAAAATTACAAATTGTTTGCGGGGCACACAATGTAGCAGCGGGGCAAAAGGTAGTGGTGGCCACGATGGGAACCACCATTTACCCATTTAATGGTGAACCCATGATCATGAAGAAAGCTAAGATACGTGGTGTAGAAAGCCAGGGAATGATTTGTGCCGAAGATGAGATTGGCCTGGGCGAAAGCCATGCAGGTATTATGGTACTGCCACACGATACAGTGGCAGGCACTCCGCTTGCAGATTTTTTCAAGATTACTGACGATTATATTTTTGAAATTGGCCTTACCCCAAACCGCAGCGATGCTATGAGCCACCTGGGCGTTGCCAGGGATGTGTGTGCATTTTTATCACATCACAATAAAAAAGAATCAATAATAAAATCTCCTTTTAAAAATAATTTTAAACCGGATAACCAGGGTCTGCAAATGCAAGTGGTTATTGAAAATACAGAAGCCTGCCAACGTTATGCAGGTGTAAGTATTGAAGGCGTAACTATTGCCGATAGCCCCGATTGGTTGAAGCAAAAATTGAAAAGTATTGGTCTGCGGCCTATCAATAATATTGTCGACATCACAAATTTCATTCTGCACGAAACCGGCCAGCCGTTGCATGCTTTTGATGCAGATACTATTACCGGTAAAAAAGTGATTGTTAAAAATTTACCGGAAGGAACTGCCTTTGTTACGCTGGATGAAAAGGAAAGAAAATTATTTGCCGAAGACCTGATGATCTGCAACGCAGAAGCACCCATGTGTATGGGCGGCGTGTATGGTGGTATGCACAGTGGCGTATCAGCAACAACCAAAAACATTTTTCTGGAGAGTGCCTGGTTTAATCCAACATCCATCCGTAAAACATCTTTAAAACATGGCTTGCGTACCGATGCTGCCACCCGTTTTGAAAAAGGCGTTGACATTGGCAACACGGTTAATGTTTTAAAAAGAGCTGCCCTGCTCATCAAAGAAATTGCTGGTGGACAAATTGCCAGTGATATTATTGATGTTTATCCAACACCGAAAGAAAAAATAGAAGTCGCTCTTAAATATCATTACCTGAAAAAACTAAGTGGGAAAAATTATCATGGCGATACGATTAAAAATATTTTACACAGTCTTGGTTTTGAATTAATAAAAGAAGGCGATGATGAAATGCGTTTTAAAGTGCCGTTCAGCAAGCCAGACATCAGTATTGCTGCCGATATTGTGGAAGAAATAATGCGTATTGATGGTTTTGATAATGTAGATATTCCTGCCATGATAACCATTGCACCTTCGGTGGAAACGCTTGCGCATGAAGCAGCTTACACAGAAAAAACGGCTGAATATCTTGCAGGTTCAGGCTTTCAGGAAATATTCACCAACTCCATTACAAACAGCGCTTATTACAGCGAAGCCGTTTTGCAGCATACCGTAAAGATGATAAACAATTTAAGTGAAGAGTTAAATATAATGCGGCCTGCCATGATGGAAACCGGGCTTACTTCCATTGCCTACAATCTTAATAGAAAAAATAACGACCTTAAGTTTTTTGAATTCGGAAAAACATACAGCGTTAGCGAAGCCGGTAAATATATTGAAGACAATCATCTTACCATTTATATTACCGGTAATAAAACGGCCGATGGCTGGAAAGGCAAAGGAGAAAAAGCCGACTTCTATTTTGTAAAAGCAGTCTTCGAAAAAATAATGAATGTATTGGGTTTAAAAGCAGATGCTTATACCGAAGCTGAAAACCCCGATTTATCAAATGCCCTGCAAGCCGCCATTAAAAATGAAAAAGTTGCTGAAATAGGTTTGGTACACAGCAGCAAACTGGAACGCTTTGATATTAAGCAACCCGTTTTTTATGCCGACCTTAACTGGGACCGCCTTCTTAAACTGAATAAGAAAAACAGTATACAGCATACCGATGTAAGTAAATACCCGGCTGTAAACCGCGATCTGGCTATCATTGTAAACAAGACACTGACTTTTGAAGCAGTGCAAAAAGCAACTTCCACTGCAAGGGTAAATAAATTAACTTCTATCAGTTTGTTTGATATATTTGAAAGTGAGAAAATTGGTGCCGGTAAAAAATCGATGGCTATCAGCTTTACTTTTTTAGACGAAGAAAAAACAATGACCGATAAGGAGATTGACGGTATGATGAATAAAATCATAGGGGCTTACGAAAAGGAGTTGGGAGCGGAGATACGCAAGTAAAGTATAGCCGGGAAGGCGGTAAGACGGGATTTATTCAATTCTATTACTTAACGTCTTACCGACTTACCGGCAAAAAAATATTTCGAAGAAAAAATTTCATGTCTTAGTGCCCCTGTGGCAAAACTTATGAGTGATTTGGAACAAAATATAAAACGCATAAACACTAAACTTCAGCAACTGCTGAAGAACTACCAGCTGTTGCAAAAAGAAAATAGCCGGCAAAACGAACTGATAAAGCAATTAAAGGAAGTAAAAGAAAAAGACAATCAGCAAATAACGGCACTACATGAAAAAATATCCATTTTAAAAGCAGCCGCTGGTAAAATGAACGAAGCAGATAAAAAGGAATTTGAAAAAAACATTAGCCAATACATTCGTGAAATTGATAAATGTATTGGCATATTAAGTGAATAATCATGGCAGAACTCATACCTGTAAATATTGTAATTGGCGACCGTACCTATCGCATTAAAACCAACCCATCAGATGAAGAGGCCATACGCCGCACTTTAAAAATAATCAACGATAAAATAATAGAATTTAAAACCCAGTTTTCCGGCAAGGATATGCAGGATTATATTGCCATGGTGATGATATGGTACGCCACCCAAACAAGTGCAGAAACAAACCCTGCTTTAGAAAAAGAAATGACAGATGCGTTGCTGAAGATAGAGCAGCAGCTCGATAGAACCTTATAATTTAAAACTTTACCAAAGTATACTTTACCAAAGTACAAACCTTTATTGTTTAACTTCTTACTATGAAACAAACTTAAAACGATAAATTTATCATTAATAAAATTTAAAAAATAAACTATTAAAAAAGCAATATTTATATACTTAGTATTTTTCATTGTTTGGAATATTTATTTTTGGATAGATATTTTTAAAGATGGCCCGGTTTACATTCCAGAAAAAAATTACAGCCCACGTATAGAAAGTATTCCTGCAAATTTTAGAATGATAAATACAACCCCTGTTTTGCTTGAAACATGGGCAAATAGAATTAAAATAGAAATTGCGGCAAATAACAGATTTGATATTAATAAATCCAATAAGTTTTTATCGTTTAAGTTTAAGGATATAAATAAAGATTTGGGGGCTTTTATTTTTCAATTTTCTTACAATGATGATAAAAACTGGTATGAAGAGTTTGATGAAAATAATAAACTTCACTTTGTTTTTCCCAGCGGCCAAAATAGATTATTAATAAGAGCAATTGATTCTGCAAGAAAAGCAGTAACAAAAAATTTAGAGATTACAACATTTTCAGAAATATCCTTAACAAAAAAACCCTGGTACAAACCAGTATCCTTTATCTTTATTTTGTTCCCTCTTATTTTTTACTTTTTAAGTAAAAAATATGACAAGAAAATTTTTTCGCTTAATCAAAAACTTTCTTTAGAACAGCAACGAAATAAAATGCTATCAGATTTACATGATGATGTAGGAGCTACCTTAAGCAGTTTGCAGATAAACAGTGCAGTTGCAAATCAACTGATAACATCAAATCCGCAAAAAGCTAAAGCAGTATTACAAAAGCTTGAAGTTCAAAGCGAAAAACTTTCCGAAAGCATAAGCGATATCATCTGGAGTATGAAGCCGGGCAAAGATGAATTTATGACACTCAGCAGCCGTATTAAAACATTCGCATCAGATATTGCAGGCTCTACCAATATTGATTATGCGGTTAACATTGATAAGGAGGCCGATATTAGGATCAAAGATTTTACGCTCCGCAAAAATATTGTACTCATCATAAAAGAAGCAGTAAACAATGCCGTAAAATACAGCAATGGCACACAGTTAAGTATTGATGTGCATTTAATAAATAACAAGGTGCATATTACTGTTACTGATAATGGTAAAGGAATGGAAGTAAATGAAAATATTGGGAACGGCTTATCAAACATGAAAAAAAGAGCCGCCGAATTAAATGGAACTTTTGAAATAAAAACTGCCAATAACAAAGGCACAACGATTGAATGTATTTTACCATTTTAGCAATTATCCATTAACCCATTATCAATTAATCCCCTATCCCTTAATTTAATGACAGCTATTAGTGGTATAGCTGTACTAATTTTACATTATGGCAATCAGAATATTTATTTACGACGACAGCAGAGAAAGAAGAGACAGCCTGAAGGCTCTTTTATCTTTAAATGATGAGTTTAAATTTGTAGGCGATGCCGAAAATTGTAAATATGCATTGGCACAGATGGAAGAATTTTATCCGGATGTGGTATTGATGGATATTAATATGCCCGAAGTGGATGGTATAGAAGGGTTGCAGGTAATTAAAAAAAATCATCCCGAAATACGGGTGCTTATGCAAACTGCTTACGATGACAGTGAAAAAATATTTACCAGTATTAAAAGCGGTGCCAGCGGCTACATTTTAAAAAACGATAAGCCGCAAAAGATACTGCAGGCCATACAGGAAGTGTATGAAGGCGGCGCCGTAATGAACCCCGCCATTGCACAAAAGGTGATGGATTTTTTTAAACCAAGCAGCATAAAATCGCCGCTTAGCCCTAAAGAAAACGAAGTGCTGGCATTGCTTGCAGAAGGCCTTAGTTATAAAATGATTGCCGATAAACTCGGCGTTAGTTACACCACTATAAATACCCATACAAAACGCATTTACGAAAAACTCCACATCTCTTCTCTTGGCGAAGCCATTGCGTATTATTATAAAAACGTAAAGTAAAAACATGCTTCCTGGCATTTTACTGCAAACAGTAAATAAGTATTTGCCAAATTGTATAACCGCAATAATCCAAAATACTTTTGTAATTACATTTAGGGATTTTACAACTGCTTTTCATTTTCATCTTTGTAGTACAAAAATTAACTACAATGAAAAAAATAAACGCAATCTTTATTACAGCAATATTATTATTGTTTTATGTAGTAAATACACAGGCACAAACCAATGCAAGAACAGCCGGAAAAACTAAAGGAAAAGTAGTTGTTACAGGTAACCATGGAATGATATCCTTTGGTGCTGGCAGCAATACGCCGGGCACCGCATCAAAAAACAATTCGTATTTAACCAACTCCACCGCCATTAATGCAGATGCTTATATTCCATTAATAGCAAGCAAAAAAGGATGGGATGGTTGTGCTTGCGCTAACCCCAACAACTGTGTACATGTTAAGGGAAAAGGTAAGCCCCCTATTTCATTTGGCATAAATGTTAGCGGCACTTACGATTTTGGCAGCAAAAAAAACCCTTCAGCACCCTTGCCTGCTGCATTTGCAGTAACCGGACAAACTTCCAGTAATGTTGCTTATAAAGGAGTTGATCCAAAGTCTCCTGGCTTTAGAGTGGGTGTAGGCCCGCAGGTAAATTTTCATTTGGGCAATCACTTTTCTATTGCCACTATTTTATCTGCAGAGTATTTTAGTATTAAGCAAAAATCTTTAAGCGCCGTACAAACTACCCAATACAATGGCAAACCGTACGAATTTAATGTAACCACTTTACCCGAAACCAAAACAAGTGGTTTTGCATTTACGCCCAAGGTTAAACTTAATTACATGATAACACCAACCATTGGTTTATTTATACAAGGCGGCTATACCTTGGGGCCAAAAGTAAAAACTACTTTAATTAATTTAGTACCCAACGGCCCTGCACAAACACCCGGCAATACTTACAATTTGCAACAACTGCAAACAGCCACTTACGTAAATGGTACAACTAAAAGTACAGCTTACAATGCTGCAGGTTTTGGCGGGGGTATAAGCATAGCATTTGGAAAACATAAGAACGATTGGCCGCAGAAAAGAACAGCTAAAAACGATTGGCCGCCGAAAAGAACGGCAGGTGATGGAACTAAAGGAACTAATGGCACACCAACAGGTATTACTAACACAGATGCTAATGATAACAATCCGAATAATAATAGTGTTCTAAGAAGACCATCACATTGGTGGAATCATTGGACTGGCATGAATTGTGGTGGTGCAGGGATTTACTGTATAAGCCCACTAAGATCCGCAAATGAAACCCTTGATGTAGATCAAACTGTCGGAAATACTGATATAACATTAGTTGACAACAATATTGTAATTACAACAATTGGAGATAAAGGTAATGTTTCGAAAGAAATTATAAATAAGTTTGCTGCAAAAGATGTTCAATTATTCGATAATGAATTACCTAATGATATTGCAGAGAAACTATTTAAGAAAATAAATTTAAAACTGCCCAATGAGAAAATTGTATTAAAAGCAAATGATCAAAGGTATCAGGTAATAGATGGAGAAGTTGAAGGTAAACCAGCTCAAATAATAGAATCAGAAGAAAAAACTATCATTAAAATAGAAGGTAAAGAATATAATTTAACCATAGTAACTGCAAGTGGTAAAGCAACTAACACTCAAAATTCATATACTAATTTAAAAGGTAATTGTTGCCCATCTGTTGTTGCTGGAAGTATAAAGTGGGATGATCCTAATACAACTTCTACAGCTTTCGTAACAGCCCCGCCAGGCTTGGGCACAGTTTCACTCGGCACAATGGGAAGTGGCTTACTTTTTAATGCCAGCATAACAAATTGTAATTCTTTTTCAAGTTGTTCTGCTACTGTAGTATACAAAGTTTACAACTCATCGTATTCTTTAGTATATACTTCGCCTCCTGTTTTAAGTGGTACATCTTTTACAATTCCCAGTACTTATTTTACACCTGCCGGTAGTTATGGAATAGAAGTTATTCGCAGATGCGGAGGATCTAAATGTGCAACAGATATTTTTCAATTAACAACTACCGGTTGCTGCACAGGTGGCAGCTGGGGTGTAAAGCAATTAAGAAATCACACAACTTACCCTTACATCCCTATTCCTTCTACTATCACCGCTGCAGAAGGTGCCCCAATTTATTATGATGTTAATTTTAACTGTGCCGCTGGTTCGGGTTGCAGCGCATCAATTCTATATGAATATTATAATGCTGCTTCTGTTTTAATTTCATCATCAACTTATCCATCCGGCGTGGTAATGGCTGGCATCATAACCCCTGCTGGTGCTGCTTATGTAACCATAACCGCAATATGTGCAGGACAGCGTTGCAATTCCTTCACATCAAAAATAACCCCGCCACCTTGTTGCGCAGGCATAAGCTGGTCGGGAAAACATATTAATACACTGGTTCCCATTTTTACTTTACCTGCACCAGTTGGAACTGTTTATGATGTAAGCTCTATTCCTTGCTTTCCAACAGTACCTAATAGTCTTCCATCCGATTTTCAGTTTCATAAAAACACAACAGTTGCACTAAATTTTTCTTATACAAGTACTGCAGGCTGTTCGCCCTGCCAGGTTACTTATCAAATTTTCGACAATTTTATGAACGGTATAGCATCTGGCACAGGCACATGCGGAGTAGATTATAATTACCCAGTACCTAATTATACAGTAACCGGATATTATTTAAGAGTAACAGCACTAAGCGGATCAGGAGTTTGTACTACCTGTACTTATAAAATTGACTTTATACCATAATCATTTTGTAAATATTGGCAATAATTTAAACTCAGTTAATCTACTACCTTTTTTTTAGAGCAAACCATTTACCCAAATGGTTTGCTTTTTTTTGCCTTTATCGGCATTACTGCTGTGCCCCCACTCGCCAACTGGCGCAGATATGCAGCAAAGGAAAAATGCAATGGCGTATCTGTGCCACATAATACTATCAATCAAGTACTCCCTCTTTCCCTTCCGCCGCCTCGGTTCGTGTCTCACTAACCGAAATGCTCCCACTCGTCCTCGTCTCCGACGAGGATGTCATGGTTACGAGTTTTCAACTCCACTAGTCCTCGTCTCCAACGAGGATGTTATGGTTACGAGTTTTCAACTCCATCCCTCACTCATTCTCCAGCTTATCCCCACTCGTCCACACTCGTCCTCGTCTCCAACGAGGATGTCATGGTTAGGAGTTTTCAACTCCATCCCTCACTCCTTCTCCAACCTATCCATAAACTCCTGCAATTTGTCAAGTTTATCCACCGGCAATTTTTTAATCCGGTCAACCGGGCTCGGCACCACCTGTTTCGGTTTCAGTTTTTGCAGTGGGTGGTTTTCCGCAGGTTTTATAATATCATCCGCCTCCCACACAAACAGGTCATCAGGCGTGCAGTTACAGTGCAGGCAAAACTGCTCAATAGTGGCATAAGTAATCGTATCCACCTTTCCCGTAAGTATCCGGTTCACCGTGTGGTACTTCATCCCCTGCTGCACCAAGTAGCGGCTGGCATCCTCTACGCCACGGGTACGTAGCAGGCTAGCAATGTTCTGTTTAAGCATAAAACGTTCATTTTAAGTAATTAATAGCTCATCAAAGGTAAAAATCATCCCAGAAATCAAGCAAGCAACCTAATCAATCGTAAAATAAATCAAATCTATAGATAATTACCCTACATCTATAGTTATTTACTCTAAATCTAAAGTAAAATAAACTAAATAAATAAATATTTACTATTAATCAACCGTTAACTACTAAATAACAATCGTCAATTACTTTAAATTATTAGTCATTTACTATTAATCAATCGTTAGTAAAAATAGAAAAAAAACGCTAAAATCCAAATCATTTAATTTTTTTTCCCCTTCGGGAGATGATGCCCTCTTATCCATCAATATTAAAAACACGCAAGCAGCCAAATAAACTAAAGCAACAACCAGCCTACCCTTAAAAACCACTAAACACTAAACTTCTAAACCCTAAACCACAAACCAAAAACCAAAAACCACAAACCCCAAACCCATAACACCATTTTCTCCAAACAAATTACCTATCTTCGTAAGCTAAACATCTCATTTAACTTGTATGGATAAAGGGGAGTTATATATGATTTTGAACCGTTTTAAAACCAAAACAATCAATGAATCCGATTATAATTTACATTATCATCGGCGCAGTTGCGCTGATACTGGGCATCATACTGGGTAAACTGGTTTTTGCCAAAAACACCCAAAAACAAATAGCAGACGCTGAGCAACAGGCTCAAAAAATCATCGCCGACGGAAATTTACAGGCCGAAAACCTAAAAAAAGAAAAGCTACTAGAAGCCAAAGAAAAATTTGTGCAGCTTAAAGCCGATCACGAACGGGATGTTTTACAGCGCAACCAAAAATTAGTTGAAAGCGAAAGCCGCATCAAACAAAAAGAACAATCCCTTAATCAAAAAGACCAGAATCTTGAAAAACAGATAAAAGACAATGAAGCCATTAAGGAAAACCTGAACAGGCAAACAGAGATTGTAAACATCAAGCGTACCGAACTGGAAAAACATCAGGAAGAGCATATACGCCGCCTGGAAAAAGTAGCCGGCCTGAGTGCCGAAGATGCCAAAGCCCAGTTAATTGAAAGCCTTAAACAGGAAGCTCATACCAAAGCACTGGTTATTCAGCAGGAAATTATTGAAGATGCCAAATTAAAGGCTACCAAAGAAGCCCGTAAAATAGTTATTCAAACCATACAGCGTACTGCTGCAGAAGCTGCCATCGAAAATGCAATCACGGTATTTAACCTGGAAAGCGATGAAATTAAAGGCTCTATCATTGGCCGCGAAGGACGTAACATACGTGCCATAGAGGCAGCTACCGGTGTGGATCTGATTGTGGATGATACACCCGAAGCAATTGTGCTTTCATCTTTTGATCCGCTGCGCAGGGAAATTGCCCGTTTATCGCTGCAACGCCTTGTTGCCGATGGACGTATTCACCCGGCACGTATTGAAGAAGTGGTGGAAAAAACCAAAAAACAAATTGACGACCAGGTGATGGAAATTGGTGAGCGTACCGCCATGGAACTGGGCGTACATGGCCTGCATAAAGAACTGATAAGGATGATTGGCCGTATGCGTTTCCGCTCATCTTACGGTCAAAACCTGTTGATGCATAGTCGTGAAACGGCTAACCTCTGCTCCATTATGGCTGCGGAGTTGGGCATGAATGCAAAACTGGCTAAAAGAGCGGGTTTACTGCACGATATTGGCAAAGTTCCCGACGAAGAAACTGAATTAAGTCATGCATTGCTTGGTGCAAAACTGGCCGAAAAATATGGCGAGAACCCTGCAGTTGTAAATGCCATTGGCGCCCACCACGATGAGATGGAAATGCAATATGTTATCTCTCCCATTATACAAGCCTGCGATGCTATCAGCGGCGCAAGACCGGGCGCAAGGCGTGAGATCATGCAGCAATACATTCAGCGTATTAAAGACCTGGAAAACCTGGCGATGGCTTACACCGGCGTTGAAAAAGCTTACGCAATTCAGGCTGGCCGTGAGTTAAGGGTAATTGTAGAAGCCGATAAAGTAACCGATGGCGACAGCGATAAATTGAGTTTTGAGATAGCACAAAAAATACAAACCGAAATGACTTTCCCGGGCCAGATAAAAGTAACGGTAATTAGAGAAAAGAGGTCAGTAAATGTGGCCCGATAGTTTTGGGTTTTGAGTTTCTGGTTTTGGGTTGTGGAGCCTTCCAGGTAAAGAATATTTTTAAAAATCAGGCAGTTTTTAGCAGCCGGATTTTATTTAGTTTGAATTTGTAAACTGGTTTTTGAAAAAATAATTTGCCTGAATCGAAAAAAACACAAAACTCAAAACTCAAAACCCAAAACTTTCCCCTACCTTTGCCGTCCGTAAAAAATCAAATAATATGAACGCAGTAGCATTTGTTCACGAACAATTAGACACAAAAGGAAAAGCAAAACTTCCAAATTTTAAAGCAGGCGATAACGTAACTGTTAACTATAAAATTGTAGAGGGTACCAAAGAGCGTATTCAGAGCTTTAAGGGCGATGTAATTAAACGCCAGGGAACTGGTGCAACTGCTTCATTTACTGTACGTAAAATGAGTGATGGTGTAGGTGTTGAACGTTTATTCCCTGCATTTTCACCAAATATCGAAAGTGTTGTTTTACACAAAGTAGGTAATGTAAACCGTGCAAAACTGTACTACCTGCGTGACAGAAGCGGCAAAAGTGCCCGTATCAGCGAAAAAAGAAGAGCTGTTGCAAAAAAATAAGCAACCCTTACATTATATTAAAAAGAGCGAAAATTTAAACTTTTCGCTCTTTTTGTTTGCAAATGTGGAAAATACGCATTATCATTGCAAAAGTACTTAACCAATCCACCCATCCTTCGCAAAAGCATTACCGCTGATTATTTTTTAAAACTCTAAAAAATTAAACCATGAGAAGGATCATGCTTTCACTTATCGTATTATTTACCGTAGCTTTTTTTGTTTCTTGTGCCAGGGGCATTACTATTGAGCAGGCAGCGAACGGCAAAGCCAGGTGTGGTAAAAACTACCTGCGCTAAATTTATATCATTTTTAAATTGATGACTGTACCGTTAATGAACGGTTAACTTATCTATTTTTAATAGCAGGGTTAGTAATTAATTGATTTATCTTTGCTTTCTAAATTATAACCATGAGTTTATCAATTTTAAACACTATCTTTTTACTTTCAATGCCCGGTGGCAGCGAGTGGATTCTTATTATTATTGTTGTTTTATTAATGTTCGGCGGTAAAAAAATACCCGAACTTATGAGAGGCGTTGGCCGTGGAATGCGTGAATTTACTGATGCCAAAAACAATGTTAAGAATGAGATTGAAGAAGGTATGAAAGAAAAAGACCCGGCAAATAAAACTACTTAATCCGGGAATTTTTTCTCCCGTATTTCGGCTGAAGTGTACCCATTTTCCGGTAACACTTCAGCCGATTTTTATAAAAGCGAATCAGCAAATTACTATGTTTATATTCAGTGATATAAAACAATATCATCAAGAGCTTAATGCAGGCAATATTATTTGTGCTGATGCTGTGCATTTTTACCTGCAACAAATTGATGCCAATAAAAAGTTGAATGCATTTACCGAAGTATTTGCAGATGAGGCAATACAAAAAGCAAAAGAATTAGACGAAAAAAGAAAAAACGGCGAACCGCTGAAAAAGCTGCATGGTGTTGTAATTGCTATTAAAGATGTGCTCTGTTATAAAGATCACACAGTTACAGCTTCTTCAAAAATACTGGAAGGCTTTACAAGTTTATACACAGCCACTGCAGTGCAGCGTTTGCTTGATGAAGATGCCATTATTATTGGTGCCTGCAATTGCGATGAATTTGCCATGGGCAGTTCCAATGAAAACTCGGTTTACGGAAATGTTTTAAATGCTTTGGATAATACCAAGGTTCCCGGAGGCTCATCTGGCGGCAGTGCAGTAGCCGTGCAGGCTGGTTTATGCATGGCCAGCCTGGGAAGCGATACCGGAGGATCAGTAAGGCAGCCCGCCGACTTCTGCGGCATCATAGGCTTAAAGCCATCTTATAGCCGCATTTCCCGCTATGGCTTAATTGCATACGCTTCTTCCTTTGACCAGGTTGGTATTTTTACAAACACAATCAGCGATACTGCTTTGTTGCTGGAGATAATGAGTGGCGAAGATGAGTATGATAGTACAGCAATGAACAATGGGCAATGGGCAATAGGCAATGAGCAAATAGACCAATCTGCAAAAAAATATAAGATTGCTTATTTTAAAGAGGCCCTTCATCATCCTTCACTTGATAAGGAAATACAGGGAAATATTTTAAAGCTGATTGAAGATTTAAAATTGCAGGGACATGCGGTTACTGAAATTGATTTTGATCTATTGGAGTATGTGGTACCGGCTTATTATGTACTTACCACCGCCGAAGCAAGCAGTAATTTAAACAGGTACGATGGCATACGTTACGGATACCAGGCAAAAGGAAATATAAAAAATTTAACAGAGTTTTATAAGCAGACAAGAAGTGATGGTTTTGGCAAAGAAGTGCAACGCAGGATTATGTTGGGAACTTTTGTTTTAAGCAGTGGTTACTACGATGCTTATTTTAGCAAAGCACAGCAGGTAAGACGCTTATTAACTGATAAAACCGATGCCATATTCATTGATTATGATGCAGTTATAATGCCAACAAGCCCAACAACGGCATTCAGCATTGGTGAAAAAAACAGCGACCCGGTTGCTATGTACCTGGCAGATATTTTTACGGTATTTGCCAATTTAACCGGTATCCCAGGCATTTCGGTTCCGCTGTTTAAACATAGTAATGGCATGCCATTTGGGCTACAGGTGATGACAAAAAAAACAGATGAACTAACTTTGCTGCAACTGGCTGATTACTTAGTAAAGCAACAGCAGTTAAATTAGTACTATACAGATGAAACAATTTTTATCAATTCTTTTTTTACAACTCCTTTTGCATTCTGCACAAGCTGGTAGTGTAATGGAAATGCAGGAGCCAAAAATTACAGGAGACACAACTATAATAAACGAGGTTGTAGAAGATGAAGCCATTGAAGATGTGTTAAAAAAGAGAACACCACCACCAAAAGAAAAAGTCATTTATTTCAGCCAGGTAACCAAATACGGTTTTAAGAATTTATTTTCAAAATATAATTACAACCCGCTGTTACCCTACTCTGCTCAGATAAATCCCAATGCCGAAAGCTACATGCAGGATTATCTGAATGCACACTCAAAAAGCCTGCTACAAATGAAGAACTGGGGCCAGCCCTATTTTAATTTGATTGATAATATTTTAAGCCAGTATGGCTTACCAAGAGAATTAAAATATGTAGCAGTAATAGAAAGCAATTTAAAAACAGGCGCCACCAGTTGGGTGGGTGCTGCAGGCCCCTGGCAATTTATGCCCGAAACAGCCCGGCAATATGGCCTGGTGGTAAATGGCTTTGTTGATGAAAGGCGTGACTATGTAAAAAGCACTCATGCTGCGGCAAGATATTTATTGAACTCTTATAAAGTTTATCACGACTGGTTGTTGGTATTGGCCAGTTACAATGGCGGCATTGGTAATGTAAACAAAGCCATCAGAACCAGCGGCAGTAAAAACTTCTGGTCGCTGCAATACTACCTGCCTGGCGAAAGCAGGAACTATGTAAAGAAATT
>JBKJLT010000496.1:0-5752 GCA_046596765.1 Ferruginibacter sp.
GTTGCTGAATATTTTTGCCCTCACCTGGCTGCCTACAGAAAGATTCAGTTTTGAATTATCAAAATACACACGTATGGAAACAGTCTTACTTTCTTTCCGAAAGAATGGTTCAATAAAATCCACCCTTCCGGTGATGCTTTTATCAGGGGTGGCTTCATGTATCAATTCAACTACTTTCCCTTTTTTGATCAACCCCTGCTTGTCAGCATAAATATTCAGCAGGGCCCACACTTTTGAAGGATTGTAGACTGTAAAAATGGTTTGCCCTTTCTGCAGGTACATTCCTTCCTTTATGGGCAATTCTTCTGTAATGTCAGCTATAGCCTTCATTCCATTTTGACTGTTATTGTTGCTATTCATAACTCCGGCAGATTCATGAATATGCCCGGTGTATTTACTATACACTGAAACAGTAAAAGATGGTTTTTGTGTCTGTATTACCTGCTGCAATTGTTCATTACTCATACCCAATAACAATAATTTTTCCTTTGCTGCATTAATGAAGCCTGCATTGGTTGCGTCGTTCTTTAAAAGAAACAGGAGGTTTTGTTGTGCTGTCAATAATTCCGGGCTGTACATATCCATAATTTTTTGTCCCGCCATTACTTTCTGGTAACGAAAACGTACATATAATTTTTCGATACGTCCTGAAACTCTTGCAGAGATGGATCCTACCTGTCTTGTATCATAAGCAATTGTGCCTAACGCCTGCAATTCAATACTTTCATCGCTCTTTGTTAAGGTTATTAGTGGAATAGAAGTTATCACAAACCCGTTGGTAGGTTTTAATAAAGCACCCAAATCAATGCCATCAATTATTTTATTCCCTGTTGTTTTCTTTACCAGTTCCATACCACAAATAGGGCAGTTGCCCGGCTTATCACGAATGATTTGCGGATGCATGGAACAAGTGTATATTGTTGGACCGGCGGAATCATCGGCTTCATCCTTATGTGTTGAATGTTGGGCTACCGTATCTTTTTCAATCGCTTCATGTTGGGAATGATCCGTTGTTTTCTTTGCTTTGCAGGAGCTGATTAAACTCAGCGTTGCCAATGCTAAAAATACAACTAGACCTAATTGCCAACAGTTTTCCTTTTTGATCAGATACATACTCTTTTCTATTTAATTACTTCAACTGGTATTGTAACATCATGCCATCATCTTCATGTTCCAGGTTATGACAATGGAAAACAAATACACCGGATAATGAAGCAAATGGTATAATCAGTTTTACTTTTTCCTGGGGCAACAACAGTATGGTATCTTTCCAGCCAGATTCAGATGCAATCAACTGCCCACGGCCACCGGTTCTTTCCAATATTTGAAAATGTACACCGTGCAGATGGATGGGATGTGGTTCATCCCCCTTAGAATTATCAAATGTCCAGGTTTCAATAGTATTCGCTGATACATTTTCGTCTATCCGGTTTTTATCATAAGTCTTATTATTAATCTGATGCATTCCGGTCATGTTCATATTTCCACTCATCTGCATAACATCTAAAGTAAAGTTTCTGCTACGGGATGAGAACGAAGCCGGTAAAGTAGCGATTGATGAAAGTGTTGTAGGAACGGTAAAGCTATCGCTTCCACTTTGAGTGACTTTAAACTTCATAATTTTAAATCCTTGTTTCCCCTGAACACTTCCGCCATTGTCAAACATTCTGCTTTCCAGATACACTTCAGTACCTGTAACTATGCCTGTAAAGTTTAGCAGCACATCCAATCTTTCTCCAGGTGATAACAGTATACTTTTAATGGTTACCGGGTTTTTCAATAAACCTCCGTCATTGCCAATAATGGTTAAGTCTGCATTGTTGCTTAAGGCTAGGTTATAAATCCTGGCATTGGAACCGTTTAAAATTCTAAAGCGATAAAATCTTGTAGCTACTTCAGTATATGGAGAAGCAACACCATTTACAATAATAGTTTCACCCATATAACCTGTCATTACTTCCATGGTTGAAGGACTGTAATTTATCCCTGAAGAACTAAGACGTTTATCCTGTATTACCAAAGGCAATTCATAGATGCCCGATGGCAGGTTCAATGCCGCTTCTTCAGCATCATTCACTATAAACAAACCGGCCAAGCCCTGGAAAGCTTGCCGTGCTGTTGCACCATCAGGGTGTGGGTGATACCAGTTTAATCCAGCCCGCTGATTGATGGTAAACTGGTAATTAAAATTACTGCCGGAATTTACAATTGCTTCGGGATGCCCATCCATAGTTGCAGGTATCTTTAGGCCATGCCAATGGATATTTGTTTTTTCTGATAAACTGTTTTGGAAAATAATATTGGCCATAGCGCCACTACTCATTTTTATTGTTGGCCCCAATATCCCATTTGGCTGGTAGCCTAAAGCAGAAATACTGGCGCCATTTACATTGGCAGTAACAGCCTGTGCGGTTAAACTTGAATTACCGCCAACCGTAGTTGGAATGGGTAACAGTCTGCTAAAATTTCCTTCAGTTATAGGAACAGGCTCGCCACCCATATTCATATTTCCGCCACCCATCCTGTTATTTTTACCACAACTTGCCAGGAAGCTGGTCACAGTACCCGTTGCAATTACAGCACCAACACTGAATCCTGTTTTTTTTATAAAATTTCGTCTTTTCATAATATTATTTTAATTATTTTATTTCCTGAATTCTTTCCAACTGAACCTGCATTTGCAATAATTCTTTTAATAGATTGATATATTCCAGTTGTATCATATTCAGTGTTTCCCATGCATCAAAAAGCATAAATAATTCTTCCGTATTCTGCTCATATCCGAGTTGCATGGTTTTAAAATTGTTATGTAAAGCCGGAATAATAGTCGCTTCATAAAGAAGTAACTGCTTTCTTTTTAGTACAATTTCATTCCGCATACGATACGCCATGCCGCTGTATTCGTTCACCATCATTTCTTTTTTCGATTGTAAAGCGCTCGCTTTCCATTTCAGGCTTTCCATATTCGCTCTATTCATTTTTCCAGACCATTTGGTAAGCGGCAGTTTCATCATTCCCATTAAGGTGTATTGCATGGGCAGCCCACCGAAGCCAAACATGTGGTCATACTTTATTCCGAATTGCGGTTTGAGACTTTGCTTTTCCGTTTCCTGTTTTAGCCAGGTAAGGTTAATGTCTCTGTCTATTACTTTTAAATCGCTACGGTTATTGTAAAAAAGCGTACTGTCGAAAATGGTATTTGCGTAGTCCTTAATCTGGTAGCTGGTATCAATATCAAAATAAATCAATGCATTTCTTCCCATCAGGGTATTTATGTTGATTCGGTTTTCCCTGATATCACTTTCAAACATCAATTGCATATTTTTGGTACTGCCCAAAGCGGCTTTTGCTTTGTAATAAGCGCTTATTTTGTCCAGGCCGTTTTTGTACCGTATCTCAGCATTTTTAATCATAAAGTCAAGAATTTTTTCATTCTGCTGAATGATAACCAATTTCTTTTTCAAAATTATCCATTCATAATACAACTGTTTTGCATCGTTAATTAAATCATTTAAGGCAGCGTTCTTTTTCTCCTTTTCTACAGACGACATAGCTTCCATATAGGCAGCGTCTGCATTCAATTTTTTGCTGTTAGGAATCATCTGTTGCCCACCAATCATGTATTGCCCCATGCCTGGTGTGCCCATATCTCCTTTCTTCCATAGATTTGGATTATAGGGAACCATCCATAAGCCGGTATTGAATTCAGGCGGCATCCAGCTTTTAGCGCCTTTAGCAGCTTCATCCATGGAGCGGATTTCATTAGTATACATTTTTACAACAGGATGTGAAACGGTAATGCTATCAATGATGGCATCCAGTTTTAATGTTTGCGCCTTACTGCTGAAAGCAACAATAAGGAGAAACAGTACAGTAGTTATTTTATTCTTTAACATCGATGAGTTCAATTTTACCTTTATGTTTTAATTCATTTTCCTTTACTATTTCAAATACTACAGGTGTTACAAACAATACATAAATTATGGCTGTGAATGTTCCGCCAATTAATGGGATGGTAATCGGGAGCATTACATCACTGCCTGTTCCCGTAGCCCACAAAATGGGGATCAACCCAAACAGGGAAACAGAAACGGTCATTACTACCGGTCGCAAACGTTTAGTAGCTCCTTCAATTATATAGTTCCGTATATCGCCGGGGAGAATAGTTTGTTTTGAGTTACCTTTATCTGCCACTAATTTTTGCATGGCTTCGTTTAAGTAAATCGTTAATACCATCACCGTTTCTATCGCCATGCCAAACAGTGCTATAAAACCTACCGCCACTGCCACTGATAAATTTACACCATAGAAATACACCATATAAACTCCACCTATCAATGCAAAGGGAACTGTAATCATACTCAATAAAGCTTCTTTTAAAGAGTGATAAGTAAAATACAATACCATGAAAATGATAACTAAAACAATCGGCATTACTATTTTTAGCGTCTTGTTTGCCCGTAACTGATTTTCCCACTGACCGCTCCAATCAATAAAATATCCCTTTGGCATTTTTTGGACCATCGCATTTAATTTTTTTTGCGCTTCAGTAACTGTACTCCCCAAATCCCTGTCCCGCACATTAAACAGAACTGTGCCTCTTAATAAAGCATTTTCCGAGTTTATCATAGGTGGTCCTTCAGAAATCTTTACATCAGCAACAGCTTCGAGGGGGATAGGGCCGAAGCCCATGGTTTGTACCTGGAGGCGCTTTAAATCCTGCAGATTACTTCTGAAATTTTGCCCAAACCGGACATTTACGGAAAAGCGGCGGCGACCTTCAACAGTTGTCGTTAATTTCATTCCCCCCAAAGCGCTTTCCACTACCGCATTTACATCATCCACACTTAGGCCATACCGGCTTATCTCATCGCGCTTAATTACTACGTCAATATATTTTCCACCCGTAATTTGTTCTACATACAGGTCCTTAACACCAGGTATTCCTTCTAATTCCTTTTTAAGTTTTTGTGCAAAGGCATAAATCGTATCCAAATTTTGCCCATACACTTTTAATCCCACATCGGTGCGGATACCGGTTGAAAGCATATTTATGCGGTTAATGATGGGTTGTGTCCATCCATTGGTTACTCCGGGAATTTGTAATTTGGAGTTAAGTTCACTGATGATATCATTCTTTGTAATATCCTTCCGCCATTCATTTCGTGGTTTGAGCATAATTATTGTTTCAACCATACTAATGGGAGAATTATCTGTTGCAGTATACGCCCTCCCCGCTTTGCCCAAAACATTGTGTACTTCCGGAACTGTTTTTATAATCTTGTCCTGTACCTGCAATAACCGTTTTACTTCACTGTTGGAAACATCCGGCAAGGTGATGGGCATAAAAAGTATTGAACCTTCATCTAATGGCGGCATAAATTCTGAACCTAGCTTAGTCATCATAAACACGCCTATCGCTAATGCCACAAGATTGACAGCGAGTATAGTTTTGCGCCAATTCAGACAAAAGTTCAGTGCAGGGCGGTAAATTTTTTCCAGCATCCTTGTGACTGGATTTTTGGTATCCGGCCGCAATCTGCCTTTTAAAATGAAAGAGATTAAAACAGGTGTTAAGGTGATGGCTAAAAAAGCATCTACCAATAAGATGAAAGTCTTTGTCCAGGCCAAGGGACTAAATAATTTGCCTTCCATACCGGTTAATAAAAAAACAGGTAAAAAGGAAGTAACTACAATAATGGTAGAAAAGAATACACCTGGTCCCACCTGTTTAGATGAACGTTCAATAATA
>JBKJLT010000503.1:0-10915 GCA_046596765.1 Ferruginibacter sp.
ACCAAAAATCTGCCCATCAATATTTCTTTAACCCTGCTGCATGCTTTACATGCCCGTTGGTACGAAATTTTGCGACTTCTTACAGAAGCTGACCTTAACAGAACCATCTATCATCCCCAACATAAAAAAGAAATGACGCTTTGGTATTTGCTGGGTATGTACGCCTGGCATGGGAGGCACCATACGGCACATGTTATATCGCTGCGGGAAAGAAGGGGATGGTAGAAAAAGTTAATAGTTAATTTGAGGTATGGCACAACTACAAACCACAAATTGAGCAAAGTGAAATCCCGATGACTATCGGGGCTATAAACCACAAACCAAAATATGAACTGGAAAACACTTTCTTCCGAATACTTAAGCAAGCACCTTTATTTTACAGCCCGTAAAGACCGTTGCGAAATGCAAAACGGCACCATTGTAGATCCGTATTTTGTGGTGGAAATGCCGGAGTCTGTGTGCGCCATGGCCCTTACCCAAAACAATGAAGTAATACTGGTAAACCAATACCGCCATCCCATTGAGCAAATCGTTTTAGAACTGCCCGGAGGTTTTGTTGATAAAGGCGAAACGGCCGAAACAGCCATTGTCCGTGAGTTACAGGAAGAAACCGGCTACAGCTTTTCCAATTTTTATTATTTGGGAAGAACTGCAGCCAACCCCGGTGTGCTTAATAATTTTACAAGCCTTTACCTGGCAACCGGTGGTAAAAAAACTACTGAGCAAAAGCTGGATTACAATGAAGAGATGGAGATAAAACTTTTCCCGCTGGAAGAAGTAAGGAACATGCTGATGAATAATGAAATTATACAGGCCATGCATTCAACCTGTATTTTTTATGGGTTTAGTAAATTGGCTTTAGGAATATAACTCAAAAACAAATTAATTTTTTTATTAAATTGCATTGACGCAATATGCAACCTGCCTGCCGGTAGGTCAAAATATATAATGCTGGTTTGATGATTAGTAATACCGGGTTGCGTGTTATAAATCAATGATAGCTGTTGGGCGCAATTATGGAACTTGAAGTATTCTGCACTTGCAAAAAACTAATTAAATATGTTATATGGAAAAAGAAAAACTACAGACATATTATAAAGTATTAAACAAAATGTATGAAGATTTTTTGCTTTTTGAAAGAGATTCCAAGCATGGGAGGACTAAAAAGATTCGTGAAACAGCAAACGGACAATTACAAACACGACTCACTACTTTTGAAAGGTACGTATTGAGAAACCCTGGCTTGTATACATTGATTACATCTCCTGAAGTAAATTTTCCTAGACACGAACCACAAGAATTTGGTAGGCATTTAATTTGGGATGAATTCAAATCAGTTCGTTATTTTACTAATGATATGAAAGATTTTCTTGCAAGATTAAAACGAATGATTGATTCCATCAAAGCCGAATAATAAAAATTATTAAAATATAAATAACATGAGAAAAATACTTTTTTTTATCGCATTTGTCGCTATTTCTTTTTTGTCATTTGCCCAATGTAATATTGAAAAGAATGATAAATTACCTGATGCAATATCTTACCAAGCCGGAAGCGAAGAATTATATAGAAACACAGATTTGGAAAATGGATTCAACATAGTGAATGGAAATTTTGTTCTAATAACTCAAAAAGTTGATAAGAATGCAATGAAATTTCTCTTAGTAATAACGCAAAAAAAGTCCTCATACCAGCCCGTAATCGTACCAAGGAGTTTGACATTCTATTTCGAAAATGGACAATACATGACACTTAATGCAGATCGACAAGATAGCCCAATTGCTAAAGGTGATATAATTTTTAATACGTGCTATTATCGCATCGCATTAAATATCATTGAAAAAATCCGCACTACTCCTTTAAAACAACTATTAATCGCTGATACTAGAACGGATAAAAAAGTTTTAACAACTTTATACTCCAATATTTTTATTGAGCAAATTAATTGTCTTTTCGAAAAAGCCAAAGAATGATTAACTGCGTCCAACATTAAGAACAATAACCAAAAGTCCCCACAAAAAAACCCCTATTCAAATGATGTTTGCGGGGGCTTTTGGTTATTGTTTGTTGACCGAGACCGAGTTACAACACACAACCGCACTTATATAATTTCAACCATACAACAAACATCCTTTTTATTTGCTAATTTAGCTTTGTCAGCCTGAAGGCTATGTTGCATTTTTATAATTTTTCCTTTAACCGGTTAACACTTACAGAATAAAAGAGTTAACCTTTTTTATTTAACAACCAATGATGGATACTACAAAAACACTACCGCTGTACGCCAAGCTTTCACTTATTACTATGGGATTAATTGCCTTTTTTTATATCCTGTATATTGGCCAGGATATATTGGTACCCCTCATCTTTGCTACCATTATCGCTATCCTTTTAAACCCGGTTATAAATTTTTTGTGCAGAAAGGGAATGAATAAAGTGTTAGCTATTCTTCTTGTGTTGATAGTTGCATTGGTAACCATTGCTGCTTTAATGTATTTTATAGGCTCGCAGATAAGTTCGTTCACTGAATCAATGCCGGAATTTAAGGAAAAAATTTCGGGCATCTTCAACGATATTATCAATTGGGTATCTCAAAAATTCAATGTAGGCAAACCTAAAATTGCAGCCTGGGTAAATAAAACAAAAGGGGATGGCATGGAAAACAGTTCGGCCGTTATTGGCGAAACATTAGGCACTATCGGTGGAGTACTGGTACTTGTTTTTTTGCTGCCTGTTTATACTTTTATGATATTATTTTATAAGCCTTTATTGCTTGAATTTATTGCCAGGCTTTTTCAGCGGGATAAGCACAAAGTAGTTGCCGAAGTTTTAATGGAAACAAAAGTGCTTATACAAAGTTACCTTATTGGTTTGCTGCTTGAAGCTGCACTGGTTGCCGCTCTCAATTCGGCGGCCCTGCTTATCATAGGCATAAAGTATGCTGTTTTAATAGGTATCATTGGGGCACTGCTCAATATCATTCCTTACATCGGTGGCCTTGTTGCCATATCAATTCCCATGCTGCTTGCCATTGCAACCAAAGAGCCTATAGATGCCCTGTGGGTTTTTATTGCCTATATCATTGTGCAGTTTATTGATAATAATTTATTTGTACCTAAAATTGTAGCCAGCAAAGTAAAGATCAATGCCCTGGTTTCGATAATTGTTGTGTTAATAGGAGGGGCACTCTGGGGCGTTGCCGGCATGTTCCTGTCCATACCGCTCACAGCAATTATTAAAGTTATTTTCGACAGGATAGAAACGCTGACTCCCTTTGGATTTTTGCTGGGCGACAACCAGCCGGAAATAGGAAAGGCGATTTTTAATTTCAAGAACCCGATAAAAAAAGCGAAGCCGAAGGTTTTAAAATAATTCCTGATCAACTTCCGCTACCAAAAAAATACTTCCGCAAACAATAATAATATCATTGGCTGAAGCATTGTGTTTAGCAGCTTTAATGGCTTCGTTCACATCATCAAAACTTTCACCCTTCAGTTCAAAAGTTTTTGCTTTTTCCAGTAAATCGTGGTGTGCTAATGCCCGTTCAATATGTGCGTTGCTGAAATAATAACGTGCATTTTTTGGTAAGATTGAAAGCACTTTTGAAATATCTTTATCTTTTACCACACCCATTATTAAATGTACGGTGGACGATGTAGGATTTACGACTGCTAATTGCTGAAGCAATTGTTTAATGCCATCTTCGTTGTGTGCAACATCCAGAATGATTGTTGGGTTACTGCTAATAACATCCCAGCGGCCATAAAGACCTGTTAGTTTTTTTACGTTTGCCAGTGCATATTTTTCAGCTTCGTTGGAAATCTGGCAGCCCAGTTGCATCAGAATACCTTCTGCACATAAAACTGTTTTTAAATTGTGGGTTTGATAAAGGCCATTCAGATCGCAGGTAAAGTGTTCTCTCACTTTTTGGTCAGCATCCGTAACTGTGCAGCTAAGTTGGGTAGCGGTGTATTCAATATCCATTACCCTGTAGCCATCCTGTGCAAAAAAAACAGGCGACCTTTCTTTTTCGGCCTTGCTTAAAAAAATGGGTTTGGTTTCAGGAAGATATTCGCCAATTACTACCGGTACTCCGGGTTTTATAATACCTGCTTTTTCTGATGCGATCTTTTCCAGTGTATCGCCCAGTATATCCATATGGTCGTAACCAATATTGGTAATGATGGAGAGGATAGGGGTGATGATGTTGGTACTGTCTAACCGGCCACCAAGGCCGGTTTCAATAACGGCTATATCAACTTTTTCTTTTTCAAAATAATCAAATGCCATGGCAACAGTAAGCTCAAAAAAAGAAGGCTCAATTTTTTCTGATATGGTTTTTGTTCGTTCTACAAAATCAATTACAAATTCCTGGCTTATCATTTCGCCGTTTATTTTTATCCGCTCCCTAAAATCTTTTAAATGAGGCGAAGTATATAAACCTGTTTTGTACCCGGCCTGCTGCAATATTGCCGCCAGCATGTGACTGGTACTGCCCTTGCCATTGGTACCGGCAATATGGATGCTTTTAAATTTCGTTTGCGGATTATCAATTTCATTGCATAAGGCGATTGTGTTGTGCAAATCTTCCTTATAAGCAGCAGCACCAATACGGCTGTACATGGGCAGTTGTGCGTAGAGATAATCTATTGTTTGCTGGTAGGTCATTTAATGTACGATGTACGATGTGTGATGTACGAGAGCAAATGTAGGTAAAGCTGAATAATGACATGCAGTACAAGGGTGCCAATGAAATTGTTAGCTGGAAATTGTTGAAAAATTTGCAAATTTGAGTATGACTAAAGAATTTTGTAAATTGCATTGACAAAATATAACAATGGGACAAAACTTGGATATCGCTGACATTAAAAAACTTTATCCAGACGAATGGGTTTTGTTAGGCAATCCAATTATGGACGATTCTAAAATTGATGTTTTAGAAGGAATTCCCATTTTTCACAGTAAAGACAAGAAAGAGGTTTGCTACATTGGCAGAGACAAAACATCTTCATTTTCCAGGATAACTTTAGTTTATACCGGTTCTTTCAAATCATCAAGGAAAATCACAGGCATCTTCAATCGTATTCAAAAATGACCTACAAATTCAGAAGAGAACCTGAAAACGGGCTTATTATCGTAAATATTGAAATTGACAGTAAGTACGAGCTGAAAATGATTTTGGATACAGGTGCTACTAACACAACAATTGACAGCAACGCTTTGTATTATTGGGTTATGACCTGAAGGACAATACCGGAGTTGTAGAAATTGAAACAGCAAACGGAATTATTGAAACAGAAATTTTTGAAATTAATTCATTTGCTTCACTTGGTTTAATAAAGGATGATTTTGAAGTACAGGTTTATGATTTTATGGCTCACGGAATTTTTTCGGACTACAATGGTTTACTTGGATTGGATTTTTTAGAAGGAACGAATTTTTGCATAGATACCTTACAGAACACAATTACATTGACAACTTAAAACTTACGCCATTATTGGCCTTACTGCATCCTGAAATTGAATGGAACTGTTACGTCAGATACGTGATCGGATTTGCTAAATTCGATATTGGGTAAGTAGCCACGTATCGCTTCGGCATATCTTGCATCGGTACTGGTTGAACCTTTATCAAAGCCTACAAAAACGCCCCTTCCATCTGGAGAAACTTTAATTTTAGCATTGATGATGGCTGGTGGCAAATTGCCCATAAAAATATAATTGTTTACAATGGTACGGTCGCCTTTTGAAACACGTAAACCGCCACCACCGGTTTTGCCGCCGGGTGTATTGCCATAACTGTCGGGCTTGCCATTGGGGCTTCCGGCATCGCCTTTACCACCGGGTTTGTTACCATCGTATTTATAACCATTGTCTTCGGTAGCCCCGTTGCCTGTGCCGCCTTTAGGTCCGTTGTAACCGGCAATTTTTGGTTTTTGCGGCTTGGCTGCAGGTGGTGCAGGTGTTGGAACCGGTGCAGGCGTTACTTTTGGAGTAGTCTTAACCGGATTGTTTACTGGTGCTGCTTCCGGGTCGGTATTATCATCTGTTTTCGCTTCTTTGGGTTGATTATTTACGGGTGCCGTTTGCTGCTGCTGAGGAGCGGTTTCATCAGCAGGTGCTTTTTCGCCTTTTATCAAAGGTTGTACCTGGCCAAAACCTTCAATATCATTTCCAAGGTTTATCTCGATAAATTCTTCTGCAATTTTTGGCGGGTGCGGACTGTTTTTCCATGAAACCAGCAAAGCTATTAAAAGAATAGCACCGCAAATAAGGCCGGTGTAAATAGCTGCCTTCCTGTTTTTTTCTGTTTCAAATGTTGCCGACATGATAGTTGTATTGCTCATCTCAAAGTTATCAATTAATATACAAAGGATACAATATCGTGCCGCATTTTGTGATGATTGTTAAGGTTTTAACAAAACACTAGGAGGAGGGTTTTCTCTTAGTTTCTCTCATTAAACGCAGCATTGGCACAATACCCAGGACGGGTCCGATGGCAAGCAACAAAAAAGTATTGCTGCCACTGAAAAAACCAGTACTATAAAATATACGGTCAATGACGATAAGGCTGATGGTGGAAATGGAGAACCCGATGGAGTTATAAATTGTTAACGCCGTTCCCTTCAGTTGTTCGGGTGCATATTGAGCAACCAATGTTGAGCATTGCGGGGAGTCAGGAATGACGGCGAATCCCCAAGAGAAAAGAACTAACAGGAAGGCCCATAAAGGAAATATAAAAATGAGTGGCGAAAGAATACAACATGTGCCGGAAATAATAAGAGCCGTTGTTGCCACTTTAGCACTGCCAATCTTTTGTGATAAATAACCACCTGCAATGCAACTGAGGCTGCCGCAACCAATAATTAAAAAACTTAAAAGCGGAATATTTATATGCATTGAATTTTTTGCTGCATATAAAGCCAGCATCACAGGTAGAAATCCCCAAAGGGTATATAACTCCCACATGTGCCCAAAATAACCCAGCGATGCCTGCCTTAATTTTTTAGATTGAAATATGATGGCAATAGCATTCCATTTAAAACCACCCGATTTTTTCCGGTGAGGACCATCGCCCACAAACAAAATCATGATGAGGCCACCTGCAATGGCAAAGATGGAAGTAAAATATAAAACCGATTTCCACGGCAGATGAAAATCGCTGTTTTTTAAAAGATGCGGAAAAGCAGTACCCAACACCAATGCACCCAATAAAAAACCGAGCGCTTTGCCGAGGCCTTGCTCAAACCAGTCGGCGGCAATCTTCATACCTACGGGATAAATGCCGGCAATAAAAAATCCGGTGAGGAAACGTAAGCCGAATAAAGAAGCAGCATCTTTGGCAAACCATACTACAGCCGTATTACAAATGGCTCCTGCAACAGAACAGATGAAAAATAATTTTGCCGGCGAAAAACGGTCGGCTAAGGTAAAAAAAGCAAACACAAGAGTGCCTGTTACAAAACCCATCATTACTGCCGATGTAACCAGGCTTACGGCATATTGGTTCAGATGCAGTGCTTGTTTTAAATCGGGCAAAACAGCATTGCCAACAAACCAAAGAGAAGTGCCGGCAAATTGTGATAAAACAATCAGGGAGAGGATGAAATTATTTTTTTTCTTCACTGAAAATAAATTTGAAAAAAATATTTAGCCTTGCAATAAAATACAAGGTACAATTTGCCGGTTAAAAATTTTGCTTTAATAAATGCTGATAGGAGAGAAGTGGATTTCTTTAATAGTTATAATCTTGAGCCAAATAAAAGGCTGCCAATGCGAACCATATTACTGCCTTCTTCGATTGCGATTTTGTAATCAGCACTCATGCCCATGGAGAGGGTTTGGAGTTTTTCCGCAGGACCCTGCGGGGTGTTTGGAGTTTTGTATTGGGCGTATTTGTTAAAGAGGGTTTTTAAATAGTTGAATTCACTTCTTACCAGGTCCATATTATTTGAGAATGATGCCATACCCATTAAGCCTTTGATATGAATATTGTTTAATTCCGAAAAGTCGTTGCTTAATATAGAATGCAGTTCAACATTATCAAGGCCGAATTTTGTTTCTTCTTTGGCGATGTATATTTGTAAAAGGCAGTCAATGATGCGGTTGTTTTTTAATGCCTGTTTATTTATTTCTTTTAACAAATTCAAACTATCAACCCCATGAATTAAATGAACGAAGGGAGCAATATATTTTACTTTGTTACTTTGCAGATGGCCGATAAAATGCCACTTAATATCTTTTGGTAATTGCTCGTATTTCTGCGTTAACTCCTGTACATAATTCTCTCCAAAATCTTTTTGCCCAAGATTATACAGGGCTTGTATATCTTCTATGGGCTTAGTTTTAGACACAGCTACTAAAGTGACTTTGCCATTAAGTTCTGCTAAAATTTTCTGATATTTTTCTTTGTTGATATTCATCATCATTTTTCACGCAAAGGCGCAATGGGCCAAGGTTGCAAAAAAAACAAAAATGTGCAAATATCATATCTGCACATCTTCGAATAAATCTTCTCCATGGTTCTCCCGCCTTAGGCGGGACGGAGGGGGTATTTCTACTTCAATATCGCCCTGCTAATCACAATCCTTTGCACCTCACTCGTTCCTTCATAAATCTGCGTAATTTTTGCATCCCTCATCATGCGCTCTACATGGTATTCTTTTACAAAACCATAACCGCCGTGTATTTGTATAGCCTCGGTGGCTGTCCACATAGCAGTTTCGCTGCTGAATACTTTGGCCATGCTGCTGCTTAAGGTATAATCAATATGATTGTCTTTTTCCCAGGCGGCTTTTAAACAAAGCAAACGGGCAGCTTCAATTCTGGTGGCCATATCGGCAAGTTTAAATTGAATGATCTGGTGGTTCATAATTTCGGTACCAAACGCTTTTCGTTGTTTACTATATGCAAGCGACAGTTCGTAAGCACCACTGGCAATTCCCAAAGCCTGCGATGCGATGCCGATTCTTCCACCTGCCAAAGTTTTCATTGCAAAAGTGAATCCAAAACCATCTGCACCAATGCGGTTTTCTTTGGGCACTTTTACATCGGTAAATAAGATACTGTGTGTATCGCTTCCGCGTATGCCGAGTTTATTTTCTTTAGCACCAACCTCAACGCCCGGCCAGTTTTTCTCTACAATAAATGCATTAATTCCGCGGCTTCCTTTACTTACATCGGTTTGTGCAATTACTAAGTATACACTGGCGCTGTTGCCATTGGTTATCCAGTTTTTGGTGCCGTTCAATAAATAATAATCGCCTTTATCTTCGGCTCTAGTTCTTTGCGAGGTGGCGTCACTACCAGCTTCAGGCTCACTCAGTAAAAATGCACCAATGTATAATTCACCTTCTTTCTTTCCTTGCGCCAACGGATGTAAATATTTTTGTTTTTGCTCTTCGGTAGCATATTCCTGTAGTCCGTAACAAACCAGGCTGTTGTTTACGCTCATGCAAACACTCACGCTGGCATCCACTTTACTGATCTCCTCCATGGCCAATACATAGCTGATGGTGTCCATACCGCCACCTCCATATTCTGGTTTTACCATCATACCCATAAAACCCAGGTCGGCTAATTTTTCAATTTGTTCTTTTGGAAATTTCTGATGTTCGTCCCTTTCAATAACGCCGGGCAGGCATTCGTTTACTGCAAAATCCTTTGCAGCCTGTTTTATCATTAATTGTTCTTCAGTAAATTCAAATAGCATAGTCTGGTGTTTATAATATAGACAAAAATACGGAATTTATCTACCTGTATTTATAACAAGAATTTGTGAAAAAAGTTCTCTTGGTATCATTCGTGCTCCCAGGCTTTCCAGGTGGTTGGTGTGTAGCTGGCAGTCTACGAGTTGTACATTTTCTTTTTGCAATAATCTTACGTAACTAATAAAGGCAAACTTGCTGGCATTGGGTTTAAGGCTAAACATGCTTTCGCCAAAGAATATATTGCCCAGCCGGATTCCGTAAAGGCCGCCAATTAATTCACCCCGTCCGACCGGGTTATCCGGGCGGGCATCCTGCCAGGTTTCGGCACTATGTGCATAACCCAGCTCATGTAAACTAATGTAAGCTTTTTGCATGGCAGGCGATATCCAGGTTCCTTCCTGCCCGTACCGGGAAACTGTTTTGCAATTTTGAATTACCTGTTCAAAAGCCCTGTTGGTTGTAAACCGGTATTTGCCGTTTTGTAAAACTGTTTTCATGCTGCTGCTTACCTTGAGTTCATCGGGGTATAAAACAAAACGGGGATCGGGGCTCCACCAGCAAATGGGTTCATCTTCGTTATACCAGGGAAAAATGCCGCTGCGGTAGGCCAATAACAAACGTTCGCTACTTAGGTCTCCGCCAATAGCCAGTAAGCCATTTTTATCTGCCGTTTGTAAAGGCGGAAAAAATAAATCATTATTAAGGAGAAACATGGAGATTAATTTGCTATTACTTCAACAGTAGCATTGATGCCCCTTTCGGTGATGGCATCGCATTGGGGTTTTAAAATATCGTAACTGCCTTGTTTTACGGCGTATTTGCCTTTAGCATCAATAATTACGGCGCATTGCTCGGCCTGCTGGGTTGAGTGCCCGCAAACTTCAATCAAGGTTTCAATGACCCATTCAAATGTGTTTACCTCATCATTCCAGATAATAAGGCTGCAATAAGAATCAGTTACTGTAAGGGTATCCGTATCTTCCTTAAATTTTGTATTTGCGTAGATTAACATATTTATATGACAAAAGTAGGTTGATTTTTTTAAACTTTACTATGATTAATTTGAGAAATTGCTGAAAAAATTTTGCAGAAAACATTTTACCCTTATCTTTGCCATCCCAAAATAAAAAGGGAGCATAGCTCAGTTGGTTTAGAGCATCTGCCTTACAAGCAGAGGGTCCGCGGTTCGAACCCGTGTGCTCCCAC
>JBKJLT010000055.1:0-9652 GCA_046596765.1 Ferruginibacter sp.
TAAAGCACAGAGTTGGAATTAGTAATTAGTAATTGGTGATTGGGAATCAGGGCTTAGGTAGAAATAACTTTGTTTCTTTGCTATTTTGCGATGTTGCATGAAATATAAGTTTTAGTAAAAGCTAAATAGAATTAAAACTGTTTATTACAAAAAAAAAATCAACATTATGAGAAAGAGTTTCATTATTGCGCTGCTGTTTATCTGTAACAGCTTGTTTGCCCAGGATGCCATCGAATACCAGACACCACCAAAAGAAATTTACGACCTGGTAATGGCAAAACCCACACCCGGCGTAAGCTTCGACAGCAAAGGACAATACATGCTAATACTAGAACGTAGCAGCATGCCATCGGTAGAAGACCTTGCCCAGCCAGAATTACGCATTGCTGGTTTAAGGATTAATCCAAACAACTTTGGACCCAGCAGAAGTGCTTATACCACCGGTATCATCATTAAGGAAATGGCAACCGGAAAAGAATTTGCTGTTGCCGGCTTACCTGCAAATTTAAAAGCCAGTAACCTGCAATGGAGCCCCAATGAGGACAAAGCCGCTTTCACCAACACTACCAATAATGCTGTTGATATTTATGTAATAGACATTAAAACACATAAAGCAACCAAAGTAAATAAAGCAGCAGTTAATTTAGTGTTAGATGCTGCATTTGACTGGATTGATAATAACAGTTTACTATACACAGCCGTAAACAAACCATTGGCCATGGCACCCAAAAAACCATTGGCACCCAAAGGACCGGTTGTACAACAAAACCTGGGTAAGGTTGCTGCCAGCCCTACTTACCAGGATTTAATAAAATCTCCTTTTGATGAAACACAGTTTGAGTTTTATGCCACCTCCCAATTGGTAAAGAATACCAATGGCTCAGAGATCAAGATTGGCAGTCCGGCTATTTACAGCAGTGTAAATATATCGCCAGATAAAAAATATTTATTGGTAAAAAAAATTGACAACCCTTTTTCTTACCTGGTTACAGCATTTGGTTTTAACAGTACCATGATGATAACTGACATGAATGCCAATACTGTAAAAGTGCTGGCAAAATTGCCCAGCAGTGAACTGGAACCAAGAGGAAATGATAATGTATTGAATGCACCCCGTGCTTACAACTGGCTTGATAATTCGCCTGCAACTGTACGCTGGATAGAGCCATTAGACAGCGGCCTGATTAAAAAGAAAATGGATTATCATGATGCAGCATACATACTGGCAGCACCATTTACAGGCGGCGCTAAAGAATTGGTAAAAACATCAGAGCGCATGTACAATGTAACGGATGTTACCAACGGTTCTTTTTTTGTTACCGAAGGTTCAAGAGCAAAACACCGCACTAAAATGAGCAGACTAACTGCCGATGGTAAAATGGAAGTACTTATAGACCGCAGTACAGATGATGCTTACAATGATCCCGGTACGCCCCTCACTGATAAAAATAAGTACGGACGGGAAACCCCAAAATTATTGAACGGCTCTCAATTAGTAATGCGTGGTATGGGAGCATCGTCAAAAGGCGATCTGCCATTTTTAAATACATTCGATATCAATACAAAAGAAACTAAACAACTCTGGCGCAGCGAAGAACCTTATTATGAAACGGTAACTACAGTACTTGATTTTGATAAGATGCTTATAGTAACCAATAAACAATCGCAAACCGAGCAACCCAATTATTTCCTGCGTGATCTTAAAACTAATTCAGCAAAGGCCATCACCACCTTTGCTGATCCCCAACCCGGCCTGCGTGGCATTACCAAACAAAAAATTACTTACAAACGTAAAGATGGTGTTGACCTTGCTGCCGACCTGTATTTACCAAAAGGTTACGATGCTAAAAGAGACGGCCCTTTGCCAGTAATGATGTGGGCTTATCCCCGTGAATTTAAAAGTGCCAGCGATGCCGCACAGTTACGTGGCAGCAAATATACTTTTACAAGAGTTGGCTATGGTTCCATTGTTTTTTGGGCTACACAAGGTTATGCCATTATGGATAATACCGAGTTTCCCATCGTAGGTGAAGGCGATAAACAACCCAACGATAATTTTATTGACCAGCTTACCTGGAGCGCCGAAGCTGGCATTAATAAAGTTGCAGAAATGGGTGTTGGCGACCGCAACCGTGTTGCAGTTGGGGGCCACAGTTATGGTGCATTTATGACGGCGAACCTTGTGGCGCATACCAATCTCTTTAAAGCCGGCATTGCCCGTAGCGGTGCATACAACCGCACCCTCACTCCTTTCGGTTTTCAAAATGAAGAGCGCACTTACTGGCAGGCTCCCGAAGTGTATAATGGTATGAGCCCTTTCAGCTATGCCGATAAAATTAAAACACCCTTGCTGATGATACATGGCGAAGCTGATAACAACCCCGGCACTTTTCCCATACAAAGCGAACGCCTGTACAATGCCATTAAAGGCCACGGCGGCACCGTGCGTTTTGTACAACTGCCTTTCGAAAGTCATGGTTATGCAGCTAAAGAAAATATACTGCACATGCTCTGGGAACAAGATAAATGGCTGAATAAATATGTAAAGAATGCGGCTGGGTCTCCGTATGTGAAATAATTTTTGGCGGAGCGAAGGAAATGGATGCAGGTTTTCGGGTGAAAACGGAAAACGGAGAATGAAAGCGTTGCTGTTTTTATACGATGTTAAAAGAAATAATTGAAGACCTGCAGCGCACTACCCAAAAACATAAACTGGTAGAAGATTTTCATTATACTTGTATAATTTATGGCGACTTTATATGCAGCCGCCAGGTTATAACAAACCTGGTTACAAATGCCATAAAATATTCTCCCAATGCTGAGACCATTACGATACACACATCCATTAAAGATGAAGAAGTACTGCTTTGTGTAGAGGATTATGGAATTGGTATTGCGAAAAATAAACTGGATAAAGTATTTGAGCAATTTTACAGCCTTAGCGGCGATAAGCAGCACACTTTTCCCGGCCTAGGCCTGGGCTTATACATTTCATCAGAGATTATAAAAGGTGAAGGAGGCAGAATTTGGGTTCACAGCATCACCGGCAAGGGATCTACTTTTTGCTTTGCGCTGCTTATAAAAAAATAAAAAATGTTATAAATTTATCCGTTAAGTAATTTATTGGATAGATTTTTGTAGAAATTCTTATATGGAGCCAAAACAAAAAAAAGTAATGATAGCCGATGATGATGCCGGCATAGTTGATTTTATTACTATCCTACTTGAATATGAGGGTTATCATGTAAGCAGCACCTTAAACGGGGCCACGCTGTTAGAAATAGAAAATGAATTTCCCGACCTTATACTATTGGATATCTGGATGTCGGGTGTAGATGGCAGGGACGTATGTAAACAATTAAAACAAAAAGAAACTACTAAAAATATCCCCATTGTTATGATATCTGCCAGCAATGATATTGAACGCTCTGCAATGGATGCCGGGGCTGATGATTTTCTGGCAAAACCTTTTGATATGGCCGAGCTATTGAAAAAAATCGAAAAAAATCTCTCCTGATTAATACCTTCCTGTTCTGCGCAATGCTTACCCAGTATTTCCTGGTACCACTGAAATGATATCTGTACCATTTCTTAAACAAGCGGCAGGGCAGCAAACTCAATTCGGGGCCGTTTAAGCATTAGTACCCAAATTGGGGAAAAGTGGTCCCGATAGCTATTGGGGCTTTATTCATCCTTATAAAATTTGGGAGCGCTGAACTAAGCCGAAGCGGCATTTAAGTAAATATTATCTGAACCGGGATTTTAAAGGAATGAATAGATTTATTGGAATAATAAAATTCAAACCCTTTTAATCCAAAAAGCTTATTATCTTCCGGTTTCAAATCTAACTATGCAACATTTTAACAAACATTATCTGCTTATTGCAGCCGGCTTAATTCTTTTTTTAAACAGTTGTAAAAAAGACAGCCCCGGGCCTGCACCAGCACCCACACCCACCCCTACTCCCATTTTTGCACCACCTGATTTTGGCTTTAAAGTAGTGGGATACTTTCCTTCTTACAGAAGCGTAGCGGCCGTCCCCGATGTTAAATTTAAAATGACTAATGTGGTAAACTATGCTTTCTTCACCGTTACTCCGGCGGGCCTTGTATTAAACAACCCTGCTGTTTTTACAGCCGTGGTTGCAAAATCAAAACTGAATAATGCAAAAATATTTATGAGTATTAATGGAGCTGCTGCAGATTTTAAAACTGCAACAGCAAATGCTTCATCAAGATCAACCCTTATAATAACCATAATGAATAATGTGCGGCAGTATGTTTTAGATGGTGTGGATATTGACTGGGAATTTCCATCCACCGCCGATGGAACCGATTTACAGTTCACCTCGTTGATGAAAGAACTGAGCGACAGCCTGCATACCAATGGCAAATACTATTTAACTGCAGCTATTACTACCGGTAAATACCCTGGAGCTTTCAGGGATGCCATACAATCTGTAGTATTTAATTATGCCGACTGGTTTAATGTAATGGCTTATGATGATTTTAGTACAACGCTGCCTTATAAACAGCACAGCGATATGACACTGGTAAATACTTCCATGAATTACTGGCTTACCACCAGGGGAATGCCTGCTTCAAAATATGTATTAGGTATACCCGGTTACGGCAGGCCATCGGGTATTACACAAACCAATACTGTACTTTCTTATAAAGACATACTGGGGCAAAGCGGCAGTGCATTATCTGATTCAGCAATAGTTACTTCAGTTGGTTTCCCAACTCCTTATACTGTTTATTACAACGGGCAATTCACTGTTAAATTAAAAACCATGCAGGCCAAAATACGTGGTAATGGAATTATGATGTGGGAAAAAGGACAAGACACTAATGATAATACATCCTTGCTGAAAGCAGTTTGCGATACTATTGGAAGGCCTTATTAAAAATGTACATGGTAAGCATGCGGAAGGTTCAACTAATGTGAAATAAAAATTGCCTGAAAGGGGATTTTGAAAGATTAGAGAGATTTATTGGATTATCAAAAGCCAAATCCTTTTAATCCAAAAAATCCACCCAAATCCCCGTTCAGATCAAGTTGCCACTGGCTTCAGCCAGTGGGTTAGAAAATAAAACATAATCGGCTTTAGCCAAACTAACTATTATGATACCCTATCCATTTTCCACATACGACATGAGTGAGGATGATGCTTTTCTCGTCCTCGTCTCTGACGAGGATGTTTTGTTTTAGAGACTTTAGTCTCTTCTTAATAAAGTATGGTCATCCGGCACATCCAGGCCATCAGCTTTAAGCCATATAAACAAATCATCGGGACAGCAATTGCAAAACAAACAAAGAGATTCCCGTAATTTTAATATTCAAAAAAGTAAATGATGCAAAAATTCCCTAACAATCATCTCGTCCTCACTGATGCATTATATCTAAATAACCCATACTAAATTTCCCCCAATGAAATTTCTATTACCCATATTGTTTTTTCCGCTGCTATCCACAGCGCAGGAAAAAACTCATCGTTTTCAAAACGATACTTTATATACCTCTTGCGGTTATAAAATCTACGAAGGGCAAACCCTGCACATTGGTAAAAGAGCGAACGATTTTATTGGGTTCCGGTATATAAGTAACGTCAGCACACTTGCCACATCGCTGGAAAACAATACCGTAACCGTTAAAGAATTATCTGGTTATGGCCATTCTCCTACAGGCAGTGCAAAAATCAATGTAAAAGCGGCTATAGTTTACAGGGATGGTTCAAAAGGGTTGGTAGCTTTTACCCTCGCTTTCGACCTGGCCATTGGCAGCCGCTTACCCGGCACCTATCGTGAATTAATATTGCCGGAAGAATTCAATATTACTGTGGCACAAGCCATGGCTATGCACAAACCTGCTTTTGCAAACGATACCTTGTACACATCCAGCGGCTTCAAAATTTATTTAGGCCAGCTTTTGCAATTTGGTACAGCAATGGGCAATCATGCCAGGTTCAGGCATATAAGTTTCTTAACACCAACAAATCCCGCTTCGCTTGAAGAAAGACAATTGAGGGTAGAGGAAATTAAAGACCTTACTTTTTCAGCATTGGGTAATGCGTATATAAATATTATCGGCTCACTCATCGTAAACAATAAAGAGGGCAGGGAAATACAGATACACATGGCTTTTGACCATGCCATCGAAAATATCAGGGGCATACCCAGCGAACTGGTTGTACCAGATGAATTCAGGGGTGTGCTAAAAAAAGATAAACAGGCTGAAATGAAAAGATTGGAAAACCTCTACCTGGATGAGATCATCACAAAAGAAGCATTTGAAGTGGCAAAGAAAAATTTGTTGGGGCAATAAACACAACTAAGTATTTTTTAAATTTTCAAATGAAGGTTCATCGTATCAATTGCACAGTGCCAGTCATTTCAATTACCTGGCCATTGGGTGCAATTCTTTTTATCATCCACATATAAGTGCCCGAGGTTTGCTATGCAACCTTACAAATACCATCCCATTCCAAAGACAGGTCAGCAGTACTGAATACCGGTTGGCTCCAGTATAAAAAATAATAGTTGTTTTTTACATGAAAAATCTGCTGTTTTAATTTATCTTACCCCTCCTATTATACCCCTCATTTTATATTATAAACCAACGTTATGAAGAAATTAATTTCCTGTTTTTGTATTGTCGTTATGTACAGCTTTTCCGCCACCGCACAAATTGATGCTGGCCTGTTCCGTTATCCTGATGTGTCAAAAACGCAGATCGTTTTTAGTTATGGCAATGATATCTGGATCATCCCTAAAACAGGCGGTACGGCAGAAAAGCTTAGTTCGCCTCCCGGTGTTGAAAGTTTTCCAAAATTTTCGCCTGATGGCAGAACGGTTGCCTTCAGTGGCAATTACGACGGCAATACAGATGCCTATACTATTTCTGTAAACGGCGGTGTGCCCGTACGTTTAACATCGCATGGCATGCCCGATCGTGTGGTTGACTGGACACCCTATGGCAAACGCATTTTATTTGCATCGGGCCGTGAAAGCGGCCGCAACCGGTTCAACCAGTTTTATACCGTTGCTGCAACAGGTGGCCCTTCAGAAAAATTACCATTCCCCTATGCCGAGTTTGGTTCATATTCTCCCGATGGAAAACAGATGGCCGTGGTTTTTGTTTCGCAGGCTTTCCGTAACTGGAAAAGATACCGTGGCGGAATGAGTGCCAGCATTCATCTGTACAATTTTACAAACAACAGCTCACAGAATATTTCGGCAAATGAAACCGCCGGTAATGAATTTCCCATGTGGCAGGGCGACTATATTTATTTTTTATCCGATCGTGGAAACGAACAACGCATGAACCTTTGGAGATATGCTGTCAGTACAAAAAAATACGAGCAACTCACCAATTATAAAGATCATGATATTCATTTTCCCTCTGCCGGGCCCGATGATATTGTATTTGAACAGGGCGGAAAATTATGGCTCTATTCTTTTGCATCGCAACAGGCAAAAACTGTTGCGGTAAATGTGGTTACTGATAAAGCGGCGCTAAAACCAAGATCAGTTACAGTTGACAAATACGTGCAGCATGCCGATATAAGTCCTGATGGCAACAGAGTATTATTGGAAGCAAGAGGTGATGTTTTTTCTTTACCGGCCGAAAATGGTTTTGTAAAAAATATCACCCGTTCTACCAACGCAAACGAACGCTACCCAAGCTGGTCACCTGATGGAAATACCATTGCTTACTGGAGCGATCAATCTGGCGAAAATGAATTGTGGTTAGCCAAACCGGGTAAAGAAGATGCGCCAAAAAAAGTCACCAGCTTTGGAACTGGTTTCGGGTATAGATTATTCTGGAGCCCCAACAGTAAAAAAATAGTTTTTATTGACCAGGCCATGAAGATAAAAATGTACGATGTAACCAATGGCAGCATAACAGAAATGGATCAGGCACTGCGCTTTATGCATGGCGGCTGCGAAGGCTTTACTGTAAGCTGGTCGCCCGATAGCCGCTGGGTTACTTATGGCCGTGACCTGGTTAATTACCATACCGCTGTATTTATTTATGACACACAGAATAAAAAAAATACGCAGGTAACCGATGGCTTTTATAGCTGCGATAATCCTGTATTTGATACCGAAGGAAAATATATTTACCTCACCACCAACCAGAATTTTACACCCTACTACAGTGATATTGACAACTCTTTTATTTATGGCAACAGTACACAAATTGCAGTACTCACTTTAAAGAAAACCACTGCTTCTATTTTGTTTCCAAAAAATGATACCGTTGCTGTTAAGGCCGATGAAATGGCGGCTGAAAAAAAGAAAGATACCACCGCAAAAAAACCGGCTTCCACGGCTGTTGATATTGATTTTGATGGTATGCAGGCAAGGCTGGTATTGTTACCACTCCCTGCAGCCAATTATGGTAACCTGGCCTCAGTTAAAGGTAAGATACTCTTTCAGAAATTTCCCAACCTCGGTAGCGGCCAGGATGCAAAGACATCACTTAAATATTTTGATATAGATAAACGGGAAGAAAAAAATATTGCAGACGATATTAATAGTTACTGGCTCTGCGCCAATACCAATAAGCTGCTGCTACAGCGTGGTGCTGCTTATGCTGTTATAAAGCCAGAAGAGAATCAGAAATTTGAAAAAACGCTCCGCCTGACTGAAATGGAAATGATGGTTGATCCTGTAGCCGAATGGAAAGAACTCTTCAACGATGCATGGCGCCTGGAACGTGATTATTTTTACGACCCCAACATGCACGGCGTAAACTGGAACACGGTAAAAGAACGCTACGGAAAAATGCTGGAAGGTGCCATTACCCGTGAGGAAGTTGATTTCATCATTGGTGAAATGATTGGCGAACTGAATGCCTCACACACCTATCATGGTGGCGGCGATGTAGAAAAAACCAACGCAAAAAATGTGGGCTACCTCGGTGTTGACTGGCAGGCCGACGGAAATTTTTATAAAATAAAAACCATCATCCGTGGCGCTTCCTGGGATGCGGCTACACGTTCTGCGTTAGACCAGCCGGGCATTGATATAAAAGAAGGCAGTTACATACTCGCCGTAAATGGAATGCCTCTATCTACCAATCAGGAACCTTATGCTTTCTTCCAGGGACTGGATAAAAAAACAGTAGAGCTTACTTACAATACAACGCCATCTTTTGCAGGTGCTAAAACAGCCATTGTGCAAACCATGGATAACGAATATCAATTGCGTTACCTGGCCTGGGTTGAGGGCAACCGCAAGCGTGTTGCAGAGGCAACCAATGGCGAGGCAGGTTATATTTATGTACCCAGCACCGGGCGTGACGGACAGGAAGAACTCACCCGCCAGTTTAATGCACAGTGGGATAAAAAAGCATTGATAATTGATGAACGCTTTAACAGCGGCGGACAAATACCAGATCGTTTTATTGAAATGCTTAACCGTACGCCCCTTGCCTACTGGGCTACCCGTGATGGTGCTACATGGCCCTGGCCTCCCTACGCACATTTTGGTGCCAAGGTAATGCTCATTAACGGTTGGAGCGGCTCAGGTGGTGATGCCTTTCCTGATTATTTTAAAAAGAAAGGGCTGGGCCCACTCATTGGTAAAAGAACATGGGGCGGATTGATAGGCATCAGCGGCATGCCATTATTAATGGATGGCGG
>JBKJLT010000125.1:0-7613 GCA_046596765.1 Ferruginibacter sp.
TTATAAAAATTTTTCCAGGAAGGAATCTGCCCGTGATCATTGGCTGCTTTCTGTTGCCTTCAACCCTTTATTTTTCATCTGGTATCCATAAAGATGGGCTGATATTTTTAATGCTGGGCATTTTACTCTACAGTGTTTTTAAATCTATTTTAAAAAACCGGTTCAATATTAAAAGGGTTTTGCTGATCATTGTAAGTTTTGGTTTTCTTTTTTTATTGCGCAATTTTATTTTCCTTGCTGCGCTGCCGACTTTGTTTGCATGGATTTTAGCAGCAAAGACCAAATGGCCTGCCATACCAGTTTTTGCAATAGTTTACCTGCTTTGTGGCTTGTTGGTTTTTAATGTAGATGCTTTTACGGGCCGCATAAAACCATTACAAATAATAACAGCCAGGCAGGCAGCTTATATAAACCTGGAAAAAGCTGCAACACAAATAGAACTAACACCGCTGCAGCCAACTTTTAAAAGTTTTGCTGCCAATGCGCCGCAGGCATTAAATCATAGTTTTTTGAGGCCTTATCTGTTGGAGTTGCCAGTAAGATCCATGTTACCGCTTAGTGTCGAATTGTTTATGTATCAATTTTTAATGGTGATGCTTATTTTTTTCAGAAGAAAAAACTTCGATTCCCCTCAAAAACCTTTCCTGCTTTTTGTTTGCTTTTTTATCGTAAGTGTTTTTTTAATTATTGGTTATATCGTACCAAACCTGGGTTCTTTGGTAAGATACCGCAGCCTGTATCTTCCCTTGATTATAACGCCGGCTCTATGTTATATCGATTGGAAAAAACTGACAGACAAAATTCAGTTTAAAAATAAAAATATGTAACTTATTTTTCCACATTTTTTAATTTTATAGAGAATAAAGTCAAAATTTATTGGTTTATCGGGGTAATTAATGTTTTTTTGCAGCCTAAACTAACAAAATATGGAATCTTTAAGATTTAAAGCATTAGACAATTTAAGTAATGGTCTTCCTAAAGTAAGGGTAGAAGGATCGCAAAAAATAGCTTCAATTTTTAATGAAAATGTATTTACGCTTGAAACCGGCCGTAAATATTTAAGCGATGAAGCTTATAAAAGCCTGAAAGCTTCTATTAAAGGCGGAAAAAAAATTGACCGCAATATGGGCTCTCAAATTGCAAATGGCATCAGGGCCTGGGCAGAGAGTAAAGGTGTTACGCATTTTACGCATTGGTTTCAGCCGCTTACCGGTTTATCTGCGGAGAAACATGATTCCTTTTTTACTTTAAAATCTGATGGTACGCCCATTGAAGAATTTGAAGGCGGTGCTTTAATTCAACAGGAGCCTGATGCTTCTTCTTTCCCCAATGGTGGTTTAAGAGCAACTTTCGAAGCCCGTGGTTACACAGCCTGGGATCCATCTTCTCCTGCGTTTATAATGGAGATTGGCCATGGAAAAACTTTGTGCATTCCAACTATATTTATTTCTTATACCGGCGAATCTTTAGATACAAAAACGCCGCTATTAAAAGCCCTGGTTGCATTAGACAAAGCTGCTGTTGATGTTTGTCAGTACTTTGATAAAAATGTTACCAAGGTTACCGCAACTTTAGGTTGGGAGCAGGAATATTTTGTAGTTGATGCCGGCTTGGCAAATGCACGTCCGGATTTAGTTTTAACCGGCCGCACTGTATACGGACATGCACCTGCAAAAGGACAGCAATTAGACGATCATTATTTTGGAGCTATACCCGAGCGTGTGTATGCTTACATGCGTGATTTTGAGCAGGAGAGTTACAAGTTGGGTATTCCCATTCGCACCCGCCATAATGAAGTTGCGCCTGCCCAGTTTGAGTGTGCACCTATTTTTGAAGAAACAAATCTGGCGGTAGATCACAACACCTTGTTGATGGATATTATGGAACGTGTTGCAAAGCGCCATGGTTTAAAATGTTTGCTTCATGAAAAACCATTTGCCGGCATTAACGGAAGTGGAAAGCATAATAACTGGAGTTTGGCAACCGATACCGGCGTAAATTTATTGGCTCCTGGTAAAACGCCAAAAACAAACCTGATGTTCCTGGCCTTTTTTGTTAACTCAATTAAAGCGGTGCATGATTATGCTGAACTGTTAAGAGCCTCAATCGCCAGTGCTGGTAACGATCATCGCCTGGGTGCCAATGAAGCGCCGCCTGCAATCATCTCTATCTTCATCGGTAAATATTTAACCGAGGTTTTAAAACAGGTAGAGACAAGGGTTTCAGACAAATTTGATGAGCAGGATGAAGCGATATTAAAACTTGATATTCATAAGAGTATTCCGGAACTGATGCTGGATAATACCGACAGAAACCGTACTTCACCCTTTGCATTTACCGGTAATAAATTTGAGTTCCGTGCAGTAGGTTCATCTGCCAACTGCGCTAATGCAATGACCGCATTAAATGCAATTATGGCCGATACGTTGAAAAGTTTTAAAGCCGATGTAGATGCGTTGATTGAAAAAGGAGAGAAGAAAGAAGTAGCTATCATGCAGATCATTCAAAAGTATATTGTAGAGAGTAAATCTGTTTTGTTTGAAGGAGATGGTTACAGTGAAGAGTGGGCTAAAGAAGCGGAAAAACGCGGCTTGCCAAACGTAAAAACAACGCCACTGGCTTTAGATGCTTATGTTACCGATAAGGTGAAACATCTTTTCGAAAGTAATGAAATTTATAACCATGCAGAGTTGGAAGCACGACATGAAATCATGCTGGAGTCTTACATTAAAAAGGTACAGATTGAAGCAAGGGTGATGGGCGACCTGGCCACTACATTTATTTTACCGTCGGCTGTAAAATACCAGAATGTGCTGATTAAAAATATTCTTGGTTTAAAGGAAGCCGGTTTACCCGAAACTGCTTTTGCCAATCAAAAGCAGGTATTGGAAGTTATCAGCGAACATATAAATACTATTGCCGATAATGTAGAGAAAATGATTGAGGAAAGAAAGAAAGCCAATGAACTGACCGACACCCGTAAAATGGCCATTGCATATTGCGATAATGTTAAAGGCAAATATTTTGATATTATCCGCTATCATGTAGATAAACTGGAACTGCTGGTTGATGATGTATTTTGGCTACTGCCTAAATACAGAGAGATTCTTTTCTTAAGGTAGAATTAAATTCCCTTCGGGAATAATTATTTGCCACAAAGGCACAGAAACACGGAAAAATACAAATCGAGTTTCTGTGTTTTTGTGCTTCAGTGGCAATCTCCAAATCCACGCAGTGGATTTTTTTGTTTTTATTAAGATGATATTAAACTTCTACCTGAAAATAATATCTACTTTACAGAAAAATTACACAGATGAAAATATCACTTCTTGCATTTACCTTTTCCTTGGTTACATTATCAGCATCGGCCCAAATCGAAAGAAAGCCTGTGGTAGGTAGAACTGATACCACAAAACTTACACCATTAAAAGGCAGAACAGTAAAACTTGGTCAAAAGGAACGGCTTAAAGAACTGGACCTTACCCGTGAGCAAAAAGGCACGATGAAAGAAATTATGCAGGCCAATAAAGCTGCAAAAGAAGCCATTGAAAACAACACTCAATTATCTGACCAGGAAAGAAAAAAGCAAATGCGTGAATTGCAGAAGTCGCAGATGCAGAAAATTCAGGCCATCTTAACTCCGGAACAGGTTGAAAAATTTAAAGTATCCAAACAAAACAATCCATAAAAATTTTATTCGCAGGAAAAGCACCAGTCACTTTTTGTGGCAGTAAGGTTGAGCAAGGCCGTTCATTTTTTGAACGGCTTTTTTTCGGTGAGTCACCCCAAAAAGGGTGGCTCACCGCAGCACAAGGCCATAGTAAAGTTGAGCTGGCTATCACAATGTTAAAGAAGATTTTAAATCTTCAAACTTAAAGCAGCGGTGAGCTGCCCTGTTGGGGCGACTCACCGGAAAAAACTTAAATTTGCTATATGAGTACAACCTTCACTTACGACCACTTATTCAACTTCTCCAAAAACATATTTTTAAAAATAGGCTGTAGCGAAGCTGATGCCGATACAGCAACTAAATCCCTGCTTTCAGCCGATCTGCGTGGCGTTGATAGTCATGGTGTGGCAAGGCTAAGCGGCTATATACGCCTTTGGGAAGCTGAGCGTGTTAATGCAAAAGCTGATTTAAAAATTGTGCATGAAACTCCCTCTACGGCTGTTGTTGATGGCGATAGAGGTTTGGGATTAGTGGTTGCGCCATTTGCCATGCAGGTTGCCATTGATAAAGCAAGAGCAGTTGGTACCGGTTGGGTAAGTGTAAAAAACAGTAATCATTTTGGTATTGCCGGTCATCATGCCATGATGGCTTTGGAACATGATATGATTGGTATTGCTATGACCAATGCCTCTGCATTGGTGGCACCTACTTTTTCTAAAGAAAGAATGTTGGGCACCAACCCCATTGCAGTTGCTATACCGGCTGGTAATCAACCAGCTTTTATTGCCGACTTTGCAACAACAACCGCTGCAAATGGTAAACTCGAAATCTTACAAAGAAAAAATTTAGAAGCACCAACCGGTTGGATCCAGGATAAAGATGGAAATGTTTCAACCAACGCCGGCGAATTAAAAAACGGCGGCACACTGGTGCCACTTGGGGGCGATAAAGAACATGGCAGTCATAAAGGTTATGCACTGGGTGCTATTGTTGATATTTTTTCGGCCATACTCAGCGGTGCTAATTATGGGCCGTGGGTGCCGCCGTTCCCGGCATACATACCTATGCCGGAAAATATGCCTGGCGAAGGCATTGGCCATTTCTTTGGTGTAATGCGTATTGATGCGTTTAGAAAAGCAGATGAATTTAAAGAGCACATGGATAAATGGATAACCCGTTTCCGCTCTGCTGCAACGGTTGCCAGTCAGGAAAAAGTCATCATCCCCGGCGATCCAGAACGGGAAATGGAAGTAGAAAGAATGAATAACGGCATTCCTTTGATTGAGCCGGTGATTGACGACCTTAAGAAATTAGGAGAAAGGTTCGGATTAAATTTATTTTAGAAGTATAAGCAGCATCTTCATTATATATCTACTCTAATAAGAAAACATCAGCTTATGAGATTATTGCTGCCACTTTTATTTGCATTTTCCATTACCTCCTGCTGGACAAAAGTTAAACCAGTAGATAACCAAATGATAATGGGCAGCAAGCCTATTTACGGCAGTTATGTACAGGCCAAACAAATTTCTTACAGCAATACAGCTTTGCCAGTAGCAATTCCCGGAAATATTTACACAAAGGGCAATTTAATTTACCAGGTAGAATTAGGCAAGGGAATTCATGTAATTGAAAACAGTGTACCTGCCAACGCCCGTAGGGTTGGGTTTATTACAGTAAACGGAAGCTCACAAATTTCTATAAAAGGTAATTATTTATACACCAATAGTTATGATGATCTGGTAGTTGTTGATATTTCGAACAGCAACGCAGTTACGGAAGTAAAGCGTGTTGCAGGTGCATTTCCTGAAGGAAGATATTCATACTATTATAATCAACCCGTAGAATCGGGTTATTATGAATGTCCTAAGTATGATAGCGCTGTAATAGGTTGGCGGAAAGATTTGGTTTCAAAAAATAATTGCTTTAAAAATTAACTGGCTTTTAAATTAATAAATATGAAATGCTCTTTTTATAAAATTCTGATTTTTTTATCAATTTGTTTCTTCGGATGGTCCTGTTCAAAAGAGGGTACAACAGATTCGGCGGCTTCGGCTACATCGGGTGTGGGTGGATCTCTTGCAAAATTTACTATTGTAGGTAATTATTTATATGCTGTTGACAGCTATTATTTGTATGCGTACGATATCAGCAATCCTGTAAACCCGGTAAAAACCAGTAGAACTCCGATAAATTCTGGTGTAGAAACAATTTACCCGTTTAATAACAGGTTATTTATTGGTACAACTACAGGGATGTTTATTTATTCTATTGATTCAGCATCTGCACCTGCAAAACTTGGAGAAGCCAGGCACGTTCGTAGCTGCGATCCTGTTGTGGCTAATGATTCGATAGCTTTTGTTACGTTGAAGGGAAACGCCAGATGTGGCCCTGCGGAAAGTGGTTTGTATGTTAATGACATTAAAAATGTGCTGCAGCCTGTGCTGATAAAAAAACTGCCAATAGCTAGTCCCGAAGGTTTAGGGCTTAATGGCTCAACTTTGTATATCTGTTGTAATAATGATGGCTTAAAAGTTTTTAATGTAGCCAACCCTGCAAGTCCTGTTGAAATAAGAACAATTACAGGAGGCTATTTTAAAGATGTGATACCTTACGGAAATCTGTTGATATGCTATGTAAGTACCGGTATCAGCTTGTATGATATTTCAAATCCCACCAATCCTGTTTTCATAAAACTTATTGCAAACTGATTATAATTGTCAGATTTACTTACAATATATTTGCATTTCTGTAAAATATAAAAGCAGAGCGTAATTATAATGAAAGTAATGAAGTTTGGCGGCACCAGCGTAGGTAAGCCGCAACGTATGCATGAAGTAGCCAACCTGATAACCAGGGATGATGAACGTAAAATTGTTGTACTATCGGCTTTAAGCGGAACAACCAACGCATTGGTTGAAATAAGCGAATCGCTGGCAAGCGGCGACCGCTCAATTGCAAAGCAACAGATTGAGGCATTGCATGCACACTATCAAAATTTTGTTACAGAACTTCTGGCTGATGAGGTATTAAGAAAAAAAGCAAACGAGGTATTAAACGAACACTTCGAATTTCTCACCATCATACTCAAGATATCTTTCAGCCAGGCATTGAATAAAGATATTCTTGCGCAGGGCGAATTGTTGAGCACTAAATTATTCAGTCTTTACCTGGAAGAAAAAAAGGTTGACCATGTATTGCTGCCTGCACTTGATTTTATGACCATTGACAGCTACGATGAGCCGCAGGTTGGTACCATAAAAGTAAAGCTGGCGCAACTTTTAAATAAGCATAAGGATTCAAACATCTTCATCACACAGGGATATATAAGCCGCAATGCAAAGGGTGAGGTGGATAATTTAAAAAGAGGTGGAAGTGATTATTCGGCTTCGCTGATAGCAGCAGCTATTAATGCCAGTGTTTGTGAAATATGGACCGATATTGACGGCATGCACAATAACGATCCCCGTATTGTTGAAAAAACAAAAGCTATTGAACAGTTGAGTTTTGAAGAAGCAGCAGAGCTTGCTTATTTTGGTGCAAAGATTTTACACCCGGCAAGTATCTGGCCTGCACAATTTTTTAATGTTCCGGTAAGATTGTTGAATACTTTAGAGCCAACTGCAAAAGGAACATTGATTGCAGAAAAAGCCGGAAGCGTTGGGGTGAAAGCAGTAGCAGCAAAAGATGGTATTACCGCCATACGCATTAAAAGCAGCCGCATGTTACTGGCCTATGGTTTTTTACGTAAGGTTTTTGAAGTGTTTGAAAAACACCGTACAAGTATCGATATGATCACTACATCCGAAGTCGCGGTTTCAGTAACCATTGACGATGATGTACATCTGCCCGAAATATTGAAAGAGCTGGAAGCCTTTGGTACTGTTGAGATTGATACCAATCATACCATCGTATCAATAGTTGGTAACGAAATTGCCGAAAC
>JBKJLT010000263.1:0-2548 GCA_046596765.1 Ferruginibacter sp.
AAACATTGCCTTGCGTAACGATGCACTTAATGAAGATGAACTCAACTTTGTAGTGCAGCAAACCCTGGACAGGCTCATATTTCTCCGCATTGCCGAAGATAGAGGCGTGGAAGAATACGGCCGTTTACAAAATGGTTTAAAAGGAGAGAACTACTATCAAAACCTTTTCACCTGCTTTAAAGAAGCCGACAGCAAATACAACAGCGGCCTTTTCGATTTTAAAAAAGATACCTTAAGCCATAATCTTCTTATAGATAATAAAACCATCAAAGGCATCATCAGCGAACTGTATTACCCCATAAGCCCTTACGAGTTTAGTGTGCTAAGTGTAGAGATACTGGGCAGTGCTTACGAACAGTTCCTCGGCAAACAAATAAAACTTACTGCCGGCCACCGTGCCGTAATTGAAGAAAAGCCCGAAGTACGCAAAGCCGGTGGCGTTTATTATACGCCTCAATACATTGTAGATTATATTGTAGAAAACACCGTAGGCAAACTAACCACCGGCAAAACGCCTGAGCAGGTTGCCAAACTAAAAATTGTTGACCCCGCCTGTGGCAGCGGCAGTTTTTTATTGGGTGCCTACCAGTTTTTAATGACCTGGCATTTGCAATATTACAAACCCGATTTTGAAAGCCTTACGGCCATTGCACAAAACGGCACTGACTATAATGAGAAGCAACGTAACGATGCCATTAAAGCACGCAATAAATTACCGCTTACACCCACCGGGCATTTAACCACCGCATTAAAAAAACAAATACTGCTGAATAATTTGTACGGGGTAGATATTGATTTACAGGCCGTGGAAGTTACCAAGCTAAGTCTGTTATTAAAATGTATGGAAGGTGAAACCAGCAGCAGCATTACTGCCGAAATGCGCTTTGGCGAAAGAGTGTTACCCACCTTAGACAGCAATATAAAAAGCGGTAACAGTTTGGTGGATATAGATTTTTACGATGGACAGTTGGATTTTGAACCTGCTTTAGAAAAGAAAATAAAACCATTTAGCTGGCAGCAGGCTTTTCCGGAAGTATTTAAACCTCAAAAAACAAAGGTTTTTAATGAACTAAAAAATCAGGCAGCACTTGTAAAACAACAGGCCGACAGGGCAGATGAATTAATTGAAAAGTATCAAAATAAGGTTGAAGAAGCCGAAGCGTTTTATGGTATTACAGGTGGTTTTGATGTTGTAATTGGTAACCCGCCTTATGTAAGGCAGGAGTTACTGAGCGATTTCAAATCCTATTTTCAAAAAGCGTACAAAGTGTATCATGGCATGGCCGATTTATACAGTTATTTTTTTGAAAAAGGAATTGGCCTGCTTAACAACCGGGGTTTGTTTGGCATTATTGTAGCCAACAAATGGATGAGGGCAAACTATGGCGAGCCATTAAGAAAATGGTTAAAAGATCAACCCATAAAACAAATAATAGACTTTGGCGATTTGCCCGTTTTTCAATCGGCAACAACTTATCCCTGTATTTTTATTGCCGGTAAAGAAGAAACTAAAAGCTCTATTGAGGTAACCAATGTTAAAACCCTCAGCTTTAAGAGCCTGGCAAATTACATTGATGAAAATAAAACCTTTAGTAGCCAGAGTGCTTTGCAAGATAGTGGCTGGAATTTGGGAAGCGAACCGGAACAATTGCTGCTTAAAAAATTACAAAGCATAGGCACACCATTGGGCGAATATGTAAAAGGAAAAATTTACCGTGGTGTGTTAACAGGATTAAATGAAGCTTTTGTAATTGATGAAGAAACAAAGAATCGTTTAATTAAAGAAGATAAAAAAAGTGCGGAGATAATAAAATCATTTTTGGCAGGCAGAGATGTGAAAAAATATCAAATACCTACTAGTGGAAGATATTTGATATTTACAAAAAGGGGAATAGATATTGAAAAATATCCTGCAATAAAAAATCATTTATTGCAATTTAAAGAACAACTAAAACCCAAGCCAAAAGATTGGAAAGGCGGAGAATGGAAAGGAAGAAAGCCAGGAAGCTATTTATGGTATGAAATTCAGGATGCAGTTGATTATTACAAAGAGTTTGAAACAGCTAAAATTATTTACCCAAATATTTGCAAACAGCCTGAGTTCACTTATGACACCAACAGGTGGTACACAAATCAAAAGTGTTTTATTATTTCTTTGGATGATAAATATTTGCTGGGTATTTTAAACAGTCAACTCATTAATTTTTTATTTGAAAAATACTTACCTAAACTAAGAGGTGGTTTTTATGAACCAAGCTACGTATTCTTTAAAGATTTCCCCATCAAAAAAGCTAACGTTAAAGATAATTCCGAAAAATCCCTCCACAATGAAATTGTAACACTTGTAGAAACCATGCTGCAGTTACAAAAAGAAAAACAGGCAGCCACATTACCAGATATGGTACAGCAAATAGAGCAACGCATTGCCTATACCGATAATAAAATAAATGAAAAGGTTTACACACTATATGGTTTAACGGATGACGAAATTAAAATAGTAGAAGGCGTATGAAAACAACAACTCCCAAACTAAAAGAAGCATTAGAAA
>JBKJLT010000340.1:0-4069 GCA_046596765.1 Ferruginibacter sp.
CAGCTTTCTTTCAAAACCGGTAGTTATCTGTACCCCTTCTTCTTTATTTGCTGTAAGACTTAAATTAAAAGTTGTAACAGCATTACCGCCACTAACGGCCACATTGTGGTTGCTGAATTTAGCCCTGCGGCCAAAAACCTCATCCTGCCAGTTTACAGGATTTACGTTCTTATAATTTTGTAGGGTATCCCAGGTAGTTCCATAAGTTTGTGCAAAGCTGCTGCTGTCTGCAGCGGTACCACGGCTTCTTTCCCACTGCCATCTCACAAAATCGTAAGGACTCATTACTTCCTGAAAATTACTTAGCTGGCGAAAGCCAATGGAACCATTGTAAGTTACCTGTGTTTTACCAGCACGGCCACCTTTTGTTGTAATAATGATAACGCCATTAGCACCTCTGGCACCATAAATAGCAGTTGTAGATGCATCTTTCAACACATCAACCGATGCAATATCCTGCGGAGAAAGCACGGACAGTGCATTTTCTACCTGAACACCGTCAACCACATAAAGCGGAGAATTATCCTGGGTAATAGAACCTCCACCTCTAACCCTTACAAGAATATCTGCTCCCGGTGCACCTTCAGTAGAAATTAACTGAACACCGGCTAATTTACCCTGTAAAGCTTCTGCTGCAGATGAGAGCGGAAAATCTTTAAGTTCTTTGGAACTTACTGAAGAAACAGAACCGGTAAGATCTTTACGTTTGATGGTGGCATATCCAACCACCACAACATCTTCCTGAGTAATAATTTCTTTAACCAAAGAAATTATTCCGGCATCATTTCCATTTACCGTTACAATTTTAGCTGCATAACCAACAGAAGAAACCACCAGATCGGCTGCTCCGTTTCCGGAAACAGTGATGGAAAAAGTTCCATCGCTTGCAGACTGTGTACCTTTTTTTGTTCCCTTGGTTAAGATATTAACACCGGCAACGGGATTTCCGGATTCATCTACCACTTTACCTTTAATAGTTTTGTTTTGCGCCATTAAGGTAAAAGGAATAAAAAATAAAATAGTTAAAAGCGACAATAATTTATTCATATAGCAATATTTAAAATTCAAAAAAAGATACAATCTGTTATTATTCGTTCTTCAGGTGGAAACTTATTCGTATTTTACAAGGAGTGCAGATGTAATTCTACATAGATTAATTAACAATTAATTAAACTCCAACTGATTTTTTTACGCAATCGATGCCGATAACGATTGCAACAAGACTAAAAAAACTGAATGCGCAATAAAAAAGTTTAGTTTGCTTGGAATTTAAAAATAAAAATTTACAAAAGAAGGGAAAATCATTACTAAAAATGTACGAAGCCATTACCATAAAAGATATTGCAAAAGCACTGGGCTTATCCACATCTACAGTATCAAGGGCGCTGCGGGGAAGCCATGAAATAAGTTCGGATACCAAGAAGATGGTAATAGAATATGCCGAGCAGTTTAATTACCGGCCCAACCCTATTGCGCTAAGTTTAAAAGAGCGCCGTAGCCGTGCCATTGGTGTTGTAGTATGCGAAATTGCAAACAACTTTTTTTCTCAGGCCATCAATGGAATGGAATCGGTTGCATATAACCGGGGTTATCATGTTATCATTTCTCAAAGCCACGAATCGTATGAACGGGAAATTGTGAATGTTGAGCATCTGGCATCCAGGTCGGTAGACGGACTGCTCGTTTCCCTGTCTGCTGAAACAGATAAAATAGAGCATTTTAAAAACTTACACGATAAGGGGTTTCCTATTGTATTTTTCGACAGAGTTACAGACCAGATTGAAACGCATAAAGTAGTCGCAGATAATTACCTGGGTGCCTATAACGCCACTAAGCATTTAATTGATGCCGGGTATAAAAAAATTGCCCTCCTCTCAAGCGCCGCACATTTATCTATTTCTATTGAAAGAATGAATGGGTACGTTAATGCGCTTAAGGATAATAATATTTCCATTAACGAAAGCTATATAAAAAACTGTAATCACGGTGGCATGATTTATAAGGAACTGGAAGATGCCGTTAAAAGCCTGGTGAATTTAAAGAACAGGCCCGATGCCATTTTTAGCGCAGGCGACAGGCTTACAGTAAGCTGTTTGTCGGCATTAAATGCATTGAACGTTAAAATACCTGATGAAATAGCCCTCGCCGGTTTTTCAAACTCGCCATTGGTTGAATTGATGAACCCTGCTTTAACAGTGGTAAAACAACCGGCATTTGAAATAGGACAAACAGCAACAGAATTGCTGATAAAACTGATTGAAAGTAAAAGACCGGTTACCGAATTTGAAACTATCGTTTTACAAACACAGATTTTTGAGCGTGCCTCGTCCGCCAGGAAAGGGCCAAAAATTGGCTCCTGACCAGGTTCGGAAAGCTGCTAACAAAAGAGGTTTTAAAGTAAGCAGAAGTTATTTCTGGACGATGATTCGCAATCCGCTTTATTGGGGCAAACTATTTATTCCTGCTTATAAATAAGAAGAAGCACATTTTGTAAAAAGTGTACATGAGGTAATAATAAGTGAAGAGCTGTTTTATAATGTGCAGGATATAATAAGCGGAAAAAAGCGATCAACAGTCGCATGCAATAAACAGAAGGATGATTTGCCACTCAGGGGTTTTCTTACTTGTTCTAAATGCGGGGGTAAATTAACAGACAGCGCATCTAAAGGAAAAATTAAACGCTACTTTTATTATCATTGTAAAAGTAATGCACAGCATGTAAATTACTGGATAAGATTATCTATACCAGTGGGTGCTTTTACGTGGTAGACAAGGCTTACATAGATTTTAAACTACTTTATAAAATAGAATACAGAAAGCTTTTTTTATGATGAGAGCGAAAGAAAATCTTGCATACAGTGTAGAAGCTGTTAATAAAATAAATAAGGAGACTGGCGTAAGAAAGGTGAATTTGTGAAAATAAAATGGCATCATAGAAAAAGAAAATATCCAATTGTTTTCAGGAGAATTGAGTATGCAGGCTTTTAAAAACTCAATTTTACTTTTAAATTACAATCTAATTTATAGTAAATTACACATTGCAAATCCGGAAGTAAAGTTATATGGATACAGAAAAGCTTAAACAGGAAAAAGAAAAATTTGAAGCTTTATTTCAATTTGCCTCTATGGGTATATTGGTTGCCAATGCCCAAGCCGAAATAATTTTAGTGAATAATTTTTTGCTTACCCAGTTTGGATTTGATAGATCTGATGAACTTATTGGCAAAAAAATCGAGCAACTGATTCCCTCCAGATATCATCATAACCATGTACATTACCGGGATCACTACATAGAAAACCCTAAGCCAAGGCCAATGGGGCTGGGAAAAGATTTGTTTGCAGTAAAAAAAGATGGTACTGAATTTCCGGTTGAAATAAGCTTAAGCAATTACACATTGGGAAATGAAAGTTTTACCATTGCTTTTGTAAGTGATATTACCAAAAGAAAAGAATCGGAAAATGCAATTTTGCAGCAAAAGGAACAACTGGCTGATATTAATCAGCAAGTAGAGGAAATGAATAACGAGCTGGAAGAAAAAGTTGAATTGCGTACAAAACAGTTACAGGATATATTGGAGGAACTTGAAAACTCAAAAGAAGAACTTACCAAGGCATTAAGTAAAGAAAAAGAACTAAGCGATTTAAAAAGCCGTTTTGTTTCAATGGCTTCGCATGAGTTCAGAACACCGCTGAGTACAATTCTTTCATCCGCTTCGCTGGTAGCTAAATATACCGAAACCGAAGAACAGGAAAAAAGGGATAAACATATCCACCGCATCAAATCATCGGTTAACAATCTTACCAATTTATTAAATGAATTTTTATCTATCGGAAAAATTGAAGATGGAAAAATTACACCCCATAATATTACCTTTAATATTAAAGAACTGATTAACCCGCTGTGCAGCGAAATGGAGGCCATTGCCAAAAGCAATCAGCAATTCAAATATGTGCATACCGGTGATTCAACTGTTTTTTCAGACCCCTCTTTATTACGAAACATAATCACGAATCTTTTATCCAATGCCACAAAATTTTCGCCGGAAGGAAGTATAATTGAAGTAAGCAG
>JBKJLT010000437.1:0-3090 GCA_046596765.1 Ferruginibacter sp.
CCCGCAATATTCATTCAGTATACAATTAATAGTAAATAATGAAGTTGTTTTTGTAACCTGATTACTAAAAAATATTTTTTGTAACCAGGTTACAATTTAAGAATAAAATGCTACAAAGAGCACCGGGGGGATTTGGATGACAGTTAAATAAGCAGTATTCAGATATGCTAAAATATTATCACTAAAAAAAATAAAATTGCCGGTTACATTTTTAAACGCTGCGTTTACCAATAAGTATAACAATCGTATTTAACCTAAAAAAAATAAATCATGAAAAAAACATTCGTAGTATTAGCAGCATTCACTTTATTATTTTTCGCATCTTGCCAAAAAGCAGATACAACAGCAGCTTCACCAACAGCAACTTCACCAACCGCAACAGGATCCATTACAGTAATTCCCCAAAGTGCGGTTCCTGCAGCAGTGGTTGCTACTTTTACGGCAAGTTTTGCTGGAGCTTCAGAAGTGGAGTGGCATAAAAACGGTAACCTGTTTGAGGCAGAGTTTAACCACATGAGCCAGCGCCACTCAGCAAGTTATGACAACAGTGGTCATCAAAGCGAACATCATGTAACCTGCACCAGTGCGACAGTGCCACAGGTAGTGTTAACAGCATTCAGAACCAGGAACCCCAATGATAATGTGTGGGAGTGGAAATTAACCAGCAATGGCAACTGGAAAGCACATTATGCCCGTAATGGGGTACAATGGGAAACCACTTTTAGTGCTTCTGGCATATTTATAAAGGAAGAGCGTGCATGACCTAATATCCAGAAACAAACAACCTAAAAAACCAAAAGGCCGCTGTTATGGCGGTTTTTGGTTTTTGAATTGACCCCATAAAAAAATACGAACCGGTCTGCAAACGGTTCGTTTTTTTTATTGATAATTTTTTTTTGCTATGGCTTGTAAATATTTGACTTCACCCCAACCTCCCGAAAAATCGGGACAGGCTCTCTTCAAGAAACATTTTTAAAATATTTAAGTTCTTCGCTTCAATCTTCGCAATTTTCCCTGTGGGGATTTTTGTGCGGCGGTCTGTGGCTAACTATATTCAAACATCAGGTTTTCTGCTTCAGAGTTTGGTAAGGGTATTTCTAAACCTTCTTCCTTTAGTCCTTCCAGGTGAAATTTAATTCCTTCGGCAACATTAATAATCGCTTCATCCCTGGTGGCACCCATGCCAATGCAGCCGGGCAAATCAGGTACGTAAGCACCAAAACCGCCATCAGTTGCTTTCTCTATTATAATTGCGTAACGTAACATTATTTAAATTTTAGTAAAGTTAAAATTATTTTAGCTCAATTTGAGCCTGTTTTAAAATACTCTTTTCAAGCCCTGTTGTTAAGTCATTTGATAAGCGATGAATTGGGATTGTTACTAAACCTTTCTTTACAATGTGTTTATATTGTCTGTGGCTTCCACTTTGCCTGACAGCAAACCAACCATCATTTTCCACTATTTTGATAATTTCTTTTGTTTTCATTAATTATTTTTGCCTGCTTTAATAAATATACAAAAGCAAACCCGGAATAGTTATAAAATTCTTACATCGTCTCCACCACATTTTTATGCATGGGTTTCCAAACCAGATAATAATAAGCCAGTATTAAAATACCAAAGCTGAAAGGGATAATAGCTAAATATTTATACGTTACATCTCCAAAAACAATCATCGAATCAAAATGAAAAAATTCGCTGATCATCCAGTAGGCGTTTGCTGTTATCCAGAATGTTACAGCAACATTATGACACAATTCGCTCATGAATTGCCGGGTTCTGATTGAAATGACAATAGCAATAATCAAAGTAGGAAAAACCATGGCAATACCCAGTGGCCGCCATATCATACACCAGCTAATATCTTTAAACAACCAGAATACAATGTGCAGATTTTCCATGTTGCGGTAGCGGATGGGGATATTATAGGTTTGTTCGTTGGGCATGAGGTTACTAATTTTTATAAACACAAATTACACGAATTATTGAATACATTTGCCTTAGAGGTGACACCTTTTTAAAAGGTGTCACCTCTATTCTTCAATAGCTACATCGCTGTCATAATAATAATCAGTCATGGCCTTATGGATTTCTATAAACTTTTCTAAACCTCCAAACCATTCCAATACTTCCTCTCTTTTTAAACCAGTAGCCTTGTTCGAAAGCATACTATGCCAGGATGTCCATTTATGTTGTGTAAAATCTTTACATAGTTTATGATGCTGTGCATTAGCATGTATGTAAACTATTGCCTGCGTAAAATGCGATTCTTTATCAATTTCTATTCTTTTAAATGGGCGGTGAAATAAATTTCCTTTTCTATTTTGTTGTTTATTGAATGCCATTGAATAGGAAGTGAAAATCTTTTCCATTCCAATTCTAAAAGTAACTCAGTAGTAGCCTCATCAGTGAGATATGCTTTTTCGATAGGCTTCAGTCCGGATTTATCTAATGATTGAAGGTGTTTTTTTATTTCTTCCATTGATTTTACCTGTACCAGAAAATGAAAATGATTTGGCATTAAATTCCAGCAAAATGTATCTAAGAAAGGTGATAAGTACTTTGCAAATTGCCTTAGGAAATATGATCTGTTTTCTTCTGATTTAAAGAGAGGCTCTTTATTATTTGTTCGGTTATAAACATGAAAAATTCCGTTTTCATGAAAGTTTGCCAGGTAGTTAGTTTTAGTGTTCATGATCCTTTATTTTAAAATAGAGGTGACACCTTTTGAAAAGGTGTCACCTCAAAAGAATATCATTCCACCGTCACCCTTATCCCTTCACTATGGCTTGTAAACTCAGGCGCATACATACATTGTATTGTAGTAATGCCATTACTGAAGTTACCGGCGTGTGTTACAAAGAGGGGATACTCAAAAACATAACTGCCACGGGCCAGCCAGCCAAAAAAGAAATTGGTGCTGGCATCTTTGGTGCTTTCGTAATAACCAAGGCCGCCCTGGTATTTATATTCGCTTAGTACGTTGGTTGGTTCCATACAGGCAGCACGCATGTCTTTCATGTGTACATATTCCATATCACGATCAACTTTAAGTTCGATACGCACTTTTACTTTGTCGCCTACTTTTAA
>JBKJLT010000327.1:0-8528 GCA_046596765.1 Ferruginibacter sp.
GTAAAACAGACCGAAGAAATGGGTTTTATTAAGTTTGGCAGCCGGGTCGACCTGCTTTTACCCGTTGGTACCAAGGTAAATGTGGAGCTTAACCAGGTTGTACAAGGAGGTGTAACAGTAATTGCCACATTATAAAAATTAACAATTACCCGTAGGTTTGCTGCAATTTCTACCTTATTTTTATGTTAGTAAATTAATTAAACAAAAAATATAATCATGAAAAAAGTACTTTTATTAGCCACTGCGTTTATGTTTGTTACAGGTGTTGCTTTAGCCGACAAAGGAAAAAAGAAAAAATGTGCTAAAGGAAAAACATGCTGTACAAAAGATGAAAAAGCAAAAGACGAAAAAGCAAAAGCCGGATGCTGCAAAGACAAAACCAGCACAACAGCCAAAATGTAATCTTGACAAAAACTTTTTTACAACCTTCCATAGCGAAGGTTTTTTTTATGCCTTAAATTTAAAAAATGCTTTCCAGTTGCTGTAAATGTGTAACCGTATAAGTGGGTTTTATTTCGGCCACGGCATTAATGTGATTCACAAAAACGGTATCCATACCGGCATTCATAGCACCTTGTATGTCTGCATCCAGGTTATCGCCAATCATAATGCTTTTGGGCAAGCTGGCCTTTGCTTTTTCCATAGCAAAATCAAAAATTTCTTTTTTAGGTTTCAGGCTGTTGCTGGCTTCGGATGTTATTACGTGGGTAAAATAATTACTGAGGCCGCTGTTATTTAATTTGCTCCACTGTGTTTTTTCAAACCCGTTGGTGATCAGGTGCAGGCTGTATTTTTTTTCTTTCAGGTAATCTAAAATTTCGAAGGTATGTGGAAAGAGGATTTTTTTTGTGGGCAAAATCTCTAAAAACTGCCCACTCATTTCCCTGGCCAACGGTTCATCAGCAATTTTAAAATCAAGCATGGTACGCCACATACGTTTCCACTTCAGGTCTTCGGAGCTGATGAGACCTTTGTGGTAGCGGTCCCACAAAACTTCATTATGGAAAAGATATTTTGGATAAAAATCTTCAAAATCAATCTTTATCCTTTCATCCAGGTTTAAATTGGTGTACAAATCGGCCAGCGAGTCTTTTGCATTGGCATCAAAATCCCAGAGCGTATGGTCGAGGTCGAAAAAAAGGTGTTTATATTGGGACATTATTTTTTTTGAAACAAAATTTAATTGCAGAGAGATTAACTTTATCTGCAATTGCAAGATACTAAAATATCAAAACACCATGAACATAGTAATTACAGGCGCATCAAAAGGATTGGGAAAAGCCATTGCTGAAGCTTTTGCAAAAAATGAACAGGCACATAACTTTTTTCTCTGCGCCAGAAATGCAGCAGACCTGGAGGTTGCAGGTAAAGATTTACAGGATCGGTTCCCTCAAAATAAAATGTACACAAAAACCTGCGATGTATCTGATAAAAAATCTTTACAACAATTTGTAGAATGGATAAACAGCCAGTCAGAAAAGGTTGATATACTTGTAAATAATGCTGGCATTTATTTACCCGGCAGTGCTTATGGTGAAGATGATGGTATGTTGGAAAAACTGATGGACGTAAATCTATACAGTGCGTATCATTTAACAAGAATGATATTACCGGGCATGATTAAAGAAAGAGCCGGTCATATTTTCAATATCTGTTCCATTGCCTCCATAATGGCTTATCCAAATGGCGGTGCATACAGCATCAGCAAATTTGCCTTATACGGATTTAGTAAAAACCTGCGGGAAGAAATGAAACCGCATGGTATTAAAGTTACGCATGTGCTTCCAGGAGCAGCTTATACCGATAGCTGGAGCGGCAGCGGTGTTGACCCAAAACGGATTATGGAAGCTGCCGATGTTGCCCAAATGGTTTATGCAGCAGCGCAATTATCTCCACAGGCTTGTGTAGAGGAGATTGTTTTGCGGCCACAATTGGGCGACTTATAAAACTTGCGCATCGTTACAACTTTGGCAAAGTTGAAACGTGCCTGCCTGAATTTTTAGTGTATTATTAAACTTTGCCAAAGTTCTATCATTCACAACTTTGGCAAAGTTGTAAGAGTTTGCTTGAATGTTTAAAGCATTACTAAACTTTGCCAAAGTTTTATCATGCACAACTTTGGCAAAGTTGTAATAGAATGCCTGAATGTTTAGAGTATTACTAAACTTTGCCAAAGGTTAAGCAAAAGTTAGTTTAACAATTAATTTCAACCATTTATACTTTTGGGTTTTAGTTAGCAAGCTCCAATCCGTTATTTTTGTTATTGTGAAAATGGAATCAGTTTTACAAAAAATAATCTTTCTGCTTTTTTTACTCCATGGGCATTTTGCAAATGCCCAGGTAAAATTTTCTGCCAGTTTAACTCCCACTGAAATTGGTAAGGATGAATACACCCAGTTGAAACTGATGGTTGAAAATGCAAATGAAATACAACAGATCGTTCCTCCAAGTCTCAGTAATTTTATCATCATAAGCGGCCCAAACCAGGAGAGTGGCATGAGCGCTATAAATGGCGCAGTAAAAAAATACTTTGCTTTAAGTTTTGTATTAAAGCCAAAAACAACAGGCAGCTTTATTATCATGCCTGCAAAAGCAAAGGCAGATAATGTTGACTATACAAGCAATCCCATTAAACTAAAAGTAACCACTCAGCCAACAGGCAATTCTGCTGCTGCAAATGCATTCAATGCTCCCTTTGGTAATATGGATCCGTTTGCAGAACCTGCGCCAAAATCAACCTTCAATGATTTTATTTTACGCAAGGGCGAAAACCCCACCGATAAAATAAAAAGGAACATGTTTGTGCGGCTGGAAACAGATAAAAAATCTGCTTATGTGGGCGAACCGGTTATTGCTACCTATAAGCTGTATACAAGGCTTAAGAGCGAAAGCAATATGATTAAAAATCCATCCTTCAACGGCTTTTCGGTTTTGGATATGCAACAGCCCAATGATTTAAATTACCGTACAGAAAAACTTGAAGGGCGTGAGTATAATGTGTACATCATCCGTAAAGTGCAACTATATCCATTGCTTGCAGGCGAGCTGGAACTGGGCATTGTAGAAATAGAAAACAATGTGCAGTTTATTAAGGCTGAATACATAAACAGCCAGGCTGATATATTCAGCGATTTTGCAAATGCAACCATACCGCCAGAAGGTATTGATATACAAAAAATTACTTTGCAAAGTAAGCCGTTGAGTATTTCAGTAAAGCCATTACCTGATGCAGGAAAGCCCAATGGTTTTAAAAGTGCCGTTGGAAAATTTAGTATTGAAGCAAGGGTTGAAAAAAATAATTTCACAACCGATGATGATGGTAAAATGGCCATCATCATTTCGGGCGAAGGAAACCTGCAAATGATTAATGCGCCTGAAATAGCGTGGCCGCAAGGTATTGATGGATTTGAACCGAAAGCAACAGACGACCTGTTTAAAGGCACCGTGCCGGTAAGCGGCAGAAAAATATTTGAATTTCCGTTCACAGTTTCAAAGCCAGGCAACTATATTTTGCCCGCTGTTGAATTTAGTTTTTTTGATAACCGGGATGCAAAATATAAAATAGTTTCAACCAAAGCGATTGAGATTACGGTTACCAAAGGAACCGGTAAAGCAAAAGCTGAAATGACACAAACGATTACAAAAAACAATGATAATTTTCTTTCAAGGTTTTTTAGTAACCGGTTAAGGGTTGTTAGCCTGGTTGCCATGCTCATCATCATTGGATTGATTGTTTGGCTGAAACGGGATACAAAAAAAGAAAAACAGGCAGCAGCAGAAATAACTGGCAATGAAAAGCCGGTTGAGGATATTTTAATAGAACAACAAAACCCGCTGGCTACTGCAGAAAAAAGCCTGCAGCAAAATGACGCTGCTTTGTTTTACATGCAATTGAACCACGGCTTAAAAGATTACCTCTCAAAAAAACTGGCATTGCCTGCAGAAGAACTGAACCGTAAAAATATAGCCGAACAATTAGATGTAAAAGGCATCAGCAACGAAACATCGGTGCAACTACAGCAACTGATTGATGAAATAGAGTGGCAATTATATACGCCTTTTGGCGATAATGAAAAAATGAAGGAACTGTACGACAGGGCGAATGATCTTATTCAACTGATAAATACATACCATGTCCGGTAGCCATCGGATTAAGCAACGGCAAATTTGTAACCAACACCCCGTACCGAATAAAAATATTTAGGGTCCCGGCTGTCTTCTTCAAAATATTTACGAAAATTCAGAATGAAATTATCAATGGTACGGGTGGTTGGATAAACATTGTATCCCCAGACCACCTGTAAAATTTTTTCACGGGTTACCACTTCATTTTTATTTTCGATCAGCAACTTAAGCAGCATGATCTCTTTTTTGGTGAGCGTTACTTTTTCGCCGCTTTTGGTAAATGCTTCCGATGCTTTAAAGTCAATTTTATTTTTACCAAAATTGTACACGTCGGGTATTGGTTCTTTACTGCTGAGGCGTTCACTTTTTTTGATAAGATTATTTACACGCAGCAATAATTCTTCCAGGTTAAAAGGTTTGGTCAGGTAATCATCTGCACCTTTTTTTAAGCCCAATACCCTGTCGGCACTGCTGTTTTTTGCACTTAGTATCAATATGGGAATATCCTGGTTGCTCAGCCTGATTGTTTCACAAACAGTAATGCCGTCTATCTCCGGCAGCATTACGTCGAGTATGATCAAATTAAAATATTCTTTTTGTACAGCCTGCAATGCTTCGGCACCATCATAAGCCCCGGTAATTTCATAACCTTCCAGTTCCAGGTTCAGCTTCAGGGCTTCCTGTAAATTTTCTTCATCTTCAACCAGTAATATGGAAAATTTTTTATCAGACATTTTGGTGCTATGCTTTTTCTATTGATGAATTTAAAGTAACTGTAAAAATAGCACCAGATGGGGCATTGTCTGTCATAGAAATGTTTGCATTGTGCTGCTCGGTTATTTTTTTACAAAGATAAAGGCCTAAACCGGTTCCTTTGGCGGCTTTTGTTGCAGCATTGCCAATCCTGTAAAATTTGCTGAATATCTTATCTTTTTCTGTTGTTGCAATGCCTTTGCCCTGGTCTTTAACGCTAAAAAATATTTTATTATTTTTTTCTGATAATAATATTATAACAGGCAATTCTTTAGCTCCATATTTAATTGCATTGTCAATCAGGTTATTCGCAAGTATCTGTAATAATAACCTGTCGCCGCTAATGAAAATATCCGGCGTTATTGCAGTTTCTATTTTTTGCTGCGGATACCTTCTTATAAAATCCTGCACACAATTACTTATCAATTCGCTGATGTTCGTTTCTTCATTGGTAATGCGGTAGCCACCAGCCTCTATCTGCGATGAAAGCAGCATGTTATTGCAAAGTGCATTTAACCGGTTGGTTTCTTCCAGCGTGGTTTGTATCAGCCGTTGCTGCTGTGGTTCATCTAATTTTCTTTTCTGCATGGTTTCCAGGTTCAGTTTGGCAACAGAGATAGGTGTTTTCAATTCATGCGTTATGGCCATCATAAAATTCTGCTGCTCCCGGCTTATCCTTAATTCACGGCGTACTGCTCTGAAAACAAAAATGGCCCCCGCAACAATCAGAAGCAAAAAAGTTACACCTTCGCCCAGGTATTGTGCGGTTTTCCTTTTTTCCAACGATTTTATTTCATTAAACCTGGCCTGGTAATTTTTATCGGTTGGTTGTACCTGTTCCATCTCGTACTTCGTCATCAGTTTATTTTGCCTGTTAAGCGCAATAAACCACCATATTAAAGCCGCAAGTATATAGGCCAGTAAAAACCAGAAAAGCAGGAAAATTGACCGGAGTTTTGTTGTTTTGAATGGCATAATAAAAGTTGAGCGAAGGTATGGGTTTAGCAATTGGCAGCAAGCCGCCTACAGGATGATGCTACAGGCAGTAAGCAGGTGCAGGCTATTTTACACGGCAGGGTTTAATGCCGCTGCACATTTGCCGGGCCAATGGAAATCCTAACGGAATAAAAATAATTCTGCACCGTAAAAAATTCGGTGAAAAAACTGTTGACAATATGAAAGCTTTTTTATATTTTTAGTCTATGCTAAATTTTATATAATCATACAGGCGTGATATTGCTGCCAGTAATGTATTAATTTAAACTTAACATCCTCTATTTACCACTTTAGAAAAATGGGCTTTAATTGCCATAGCATTAGGAGGCAGCACTGGTTTTCTCCTTGATGGTAAAATCTCTGCAATTTTAAATCAAACAGAATTTATTAACTGATTTAACCTTATTACTTACAAAATATAACTGCCATGTCTACCGCCATTCGCCTTTACGGCACCAAGCAAACAAAAGCTGCTGCAGCGGCTTCCAGAGATTTTGCTGAACTGGACGAAACTTATTTTGAACTGGAGGAAGCTTATGAGATAAGCCAATCGAGGGCCACTTCGGAAATAACAAACGTTACCATAGAAGATGACCGCTATGTTGAACTGGTTTTTAATGATGGCAGCACCTGGTTTGGAGACAACAACAACCTTAAAGAAATTTTTCCAGAACTTAAAGCACAATCCCGTTCTGCTGCAGATGCACCCATACTGCCGGTCTCTCTTGTATCAGACGATGCATCCAGAAGTTTGGTTGGCGATATAGCATTAAAACTGTTTCGAAAGTTTATAAAAACAAAAGTTAAACAAGGCATTAAGGCAGTAGCTGCAAAAATTGAAGAGCGTGGTTTAAAGGATACTGATGGTAAGGTAAAAGAAGGGCTTTATACATTATCGCATGAATTTAAACTTACCCCATACAAGACCCCCGAAATAAAAACAACCAATCCTAAACCTTACCTGCTTTTTTTACATGGCACGTCCTCATCTACCCAGGGTGCTTTTGGTGCCTTGCAAAACTGTAAGCTTTGGGATGATATGGTGAACTATTACGGCAATAATATCCTGGCGCTTGAACACCGTACACTTACTGTGGGGCCATTTAAAAATGTAAATGATTTAATAAAGGTATTACCTGCCAACACCACTTTTGATGTTATTACCCACTCCCGTGGCGGGCTTGTGGGCGAACTGCTGATGCGTTTTTGTGAAAGTGAAGATGGCTTTATGAAAGAAAGCCTGCAATTACTGAAAGATGAAGGAAGAGAAGAAGACCTAAAATTAGTAGCCGATGCCTGCGCCATGGCTGCAAAAAAGAAAATTAAAGTAGGGCGCTTTGTAAGGGTGGCGGCTACCGCAAGGGGCACGTCACTTTTATCGGAACGTACCGATATATTTTTAAACACCCTCATCAACCTTATAAATATATCCGGTAAAATACTGGCACCACTTGTTGAAGGGCTTAAAATGCTTATCACTGAAACTATTGACAGCAAAAACAGTTTTAATGAATTGCCAGGGCTTGAGGCACAACGCCCCGATTCTCTCGTAATAAAAGTAATTAACACCTACAAAAATTATGATGAGAATGAAAACCCGGTTGGCTTTACAAGCAGGCTGGCAGTAATTTCAGGTAATGGCAAACTGAGTTTATCGCTCAACGGGCTAAAAATTATCCTCACAAAATTTTTCTTTAAATGGAAAGAAAATGATCTGATTGTTGATACAGCCTCTATGTACCAGGGTGCCAAACGGCAGGATCCGGTGCAATACTATCTTGATAACAATCCCAACACAAACCACTTTAATTATTTTTTAAACGATACAACCCGTGATGCTTTAAGGCAGGCCTTGTTTGCAACTGGCCCCGTTATACCAAACTTTAAAGAGGTACAGGGCGAAAATTTTGATGCAGCCGCCAACAGGGGAATTTTTGGATTGGACAGCGGAAGGCTGAAACCGGTTAACCCTGGCGGCAAAAAACCAATAATTATTTTGCTGCCCGGTATTATGGGTTCTTTTTTAGAACAAAGTGATAAAGCTATATGGATAAATTATCTGCGCTTTGCCACGGGCGGCCTTACCAGGTTAACGATAAGTGATACCGATAATATTAAAGCCACAGGGGTAATTAAAACTGCTTACAGTGAACTTGCCAATTATCTTTCTGTAAACTATGATGTGCTGGTGTTCCCTTTCGACTGGCGCAGGCCACTTACAAAAGCTGGTGATGAGTTAGCCAAATTGCTGGAAGATTTAAAAAAGAAACTCTCCCCTTCCGTAACTATTTCGCTGGTCGGTCATTCAATGGGCGGCCTGGTAGTACGTGATCTTATTATTAATCACAGCGCTACCTGGAAAATGCTGAACGAGCAAATAAATTTCCGTACGCTGCTGCTGGGTACGCCCTGGATGGGCTCTTACCGCATTCCGCATGTGCTTAGTGGTAAAGACAGCATCATCAAACAACTCGATATGATTGATTTTGCTCACAGCAAAACCACGCTTATCAATATGTTCTCCAAATTTCCGGGCCTGCTCGATCTGCTGCCCATACACGATAGCCGGGATTTTGGCAGCCAGAAAGTATGGGATGATTTTGTAAATGCCGCAGGCCTTTCAACCGAAACAGTCCCTGGTACTTTATTAAAAG